>NSIG01000032.1 GCA_002737275.1 Opitutia bacterium | reverse complement strand
GAAACCCACGAAAGACGGACGTCGGAGGATCGGGGCGTGAACTAAACTGACGCTGGAAATAAAGGGCAGGGTGGGCATTGAGGCGATACGAAGGAAAAAAGTGAGTGGAGAGATTAAAAGGATCAGTCCGTCACGCGGAGGGGTCGACGAATCATGAGGGTGGCAAGTTTGCCGGGGAGGAGATGACGCTCGTAAAGCGGGACAACCGCGCTGCGGGTTTGGAAGCGCGCTTCGTCGGCGGCGCGGGCGATGCGCTCGATGGAGCCGGGAATCTCGGGCGTGGATGCGGTCTCGTCGGAAAAAAGGGTGGATTTTTCGACGATAGCGAGGTTCAGGCCGTCGCGCGGCCGGTCATCGCGCATCGCTGCGAGATAGGCATCAAAGCTACGCAGACTGGCGGCTGAGATTACGGAGGGCCGGCCAGCAAGTTCGTCGAGGGCTGTGCCCGGAGCGAGAATGACCTCGAGGTTCTTGCCGGCCCAGGCGGCGTTGATCGGCAGGGTAATGATCTCGCGGTGGGCTTCGCCCTGAAAATCACGCCACGCCAGCGTCGCGGTGATCGTGTCGCCGGCGCGGGCGGATGCGCGGGAAAGTTGAAAAAGATCGATCGTGACGGCGGGGTTGGCCGAAAGCGGTTCAATGGTGATGTTGATCGCCGAGGGAAATGTTTTCTCGTAGGGATTTCGTAGGTCTTGCGCGAGACTCTGGACGAACTGATTGAGACCTTGGGTGAAGGCTTGGGGACCGGCGTGAAGTGAGCGGGCGGCGAGGTTTTGTGTGGGAGAGAAGCGGATGTTGCTCGTGATGCGGAAGCCCGACGCGAGGGCGCCGTCGTTGGACCCGACGATGGCTTGGGTGACGCCGGCGGCGATCAAGGCGGGAGTGACTTGAGTGTGGCGGGCAACTTGGAAACGGAGCGTGCGCTGAGTCGGGCTGTTGGGTGCAACGGAGACCTCGACGGCGATCATGGCGGGGCCCGCGCCGAGGGTGCCTGATACGGCGGAGAGACGGTCTTGCGTGATGGTTCCAAGCACAGACCCGGTGTTGGCGATTTTGACGGACTGAAGATTGGACGGTAGAATCGTGACGATTTCGGCGGCGCACATCGGGAGTTCGACGTTGCCCAGCGACAGCATCGGGTGGCCAAAAGCGGTCACGCGGGTGCCGTCGACGCGCGAGACGGTGCCGGTGCCGGCGAGGGTGATGTCGCCGGTGGCAAGGGCGACGGCGATGGCGGAACCGGCGCGAAGCGGAGCGGGGACGGAGGAGGAATTTTCGAGCGGCGCTCCCGAGGTGCTACCACCGAGGGAGGTGACATCGAGCCCCAAAGTCGTGAAGCGCGGGGCGAAAAGATCAGCTACGGCGGGGGCGAGGCCGCTCAGCGTGAACACAGGGCGGAGCGGTTGGTAGGCAGAGAAAGGCGAGGGGCGAGGGGCGAGGGGATCCGGGACGGAAGTAAGCGGAACAGCGGGCGGCCTGGAGGGAGCGAGGTCGGGCTTATCGCGGACCTCCGTGAGATCAGCGGCGGGCGTAAAGCCGGCATGGCGGACGGTTTCGAACCGCTGGATTTGATAACTCAGCGCACCGGCGAGACGTCCGTCGATGTAGAGCGGACTGCCACTCATGCCGGCGACGGCGCCCATGTTTTGAACGCGAGGATCGGTGAGCTGGCAGATAATCAGGGACTTTCCAGGGCCGAGGGCGTTGCGGACCACGCCGGTGACCTCGACCTCGAAAGGTTCGGGCTCGGTGCCACGGAAAACGGTCCAGACTTGGCCACGTTGGCCCGGGCGAAGTTCATCGATAGGAATGGTGGCGACAGGCACCGAGGCGGGTTGGGCGCAGAGCGCGCCGACCGTTAAACTAAAGATCGCCGCAACCAGATGCCGGCGGAACCCACCTAAAGCACAGAAAAAAGCCGGGGAAGAAAACGGGGCAACGGGCATTTTTTAGAGTTCGCGGAGAGATTTTGAAAGGATGTCGCAGGCGCGGTCGATCGAGTCGCCTTCGTGCGCCGTGCTGAGGAAATAGGCCTCATATGCGCTCGGGGGCAAGTAGAGCCCGCGGGATAAGCAATTTTGGAAAAAGCGGGCAAACAACGAAGCATCGGACGTGATCGCGGTCGCATAATCACGGATCGGTTTTGCGGTGAAAAAAACGCTGAGCATGGAGCCCCGCTGGGGAACTTGGACGGGCAGGCCTTTGGCCGCCGCCGTCGAAAGGACGGCGTCTCGGATTTGGCGACCCAGTGCGTCGAGGCGGGCATAAGGATCGAGCTCGGCAAGGAGTCGGACGCTCGCAATGCCTGCGGCCAGCGCGAGCGGATTACCGGAAAGGGTTCCCGCTTGGTAAACGGGGCCGAGCGGTGCGAGGTGATCCATGATGTCCGCGCGTCCGCCGAAGGCACCGACGGGTAGGCCCCCGCCAATAATTTTACCAAGGCAGGTGAGGTCTGGAGTGATCGACTCGATGTGTTGGACGCCGCCAAGGGCGAGACGAAACCCAGTCATCACCTCGTCGAAAATGAGCACCGTCTCGTGCTCGGTGCAGAGGCGTCGGACCTCGGCAAGGTAGCCAGGATCAGCCGGAATGAAGCCGACGTTGCCGATGTAGGGCTCGAGGATGACCCCGGCGATTTGCGCGGGATGGGCGGCGAGCGCGGCTGCGAGAGCAGGGCCGTCGTTGAAAGGCAGGACGATGGTCTCGCGGGCAAAGCTGGCGGGAATCCCGGCGCTGTCGGGATGGCCGTGGGTAAGGGCGCCCGAGCCGGCTTTGATCAAGAGCGAGTCGGAGTGGCCATGGTAACAACCGGAGAACTTGATGATTTTATCCCGGCCGGTGAACCCGCGGGCAAGACGCACAGCGGACATGGTGGCTTCGGTGCCACTGCTGGTGAGGCGGACTTTTTTGATTGAGGGAACGAGCCGGGTGATAAGCTCGGCCATTTCCACTTCGTAGGGATTCGGCGTGCCAAAGGAGGTGCCGTCTTCGAGGGCGGCAGAGATGGCGGCTTTGATGACCGGGTGGTTGTGACCGTGGATCGCGGGACCCCACGTGCCCACAAAATCGATGAGTTCGCGATCGTCGGCGGTAACCAGCGTCGCGCCGTGGGCGGACTTGACGAAGAAAGGCGAACCACCGACGGCGCGGAAGGCCCGAACGGGCGAATTCACCCCGCCGGGAATGAGGCGACGAGCGCGGGCGAAGAGGGCATCGGAGACGGGATTGAGCACGGGAAAAAATGAAAAGGTTAAACGATCAGGGGCCGTGCACGACGAGCATGAACACGCCGGACCGTGAAAACTTCCGCTATAATCATCCTAATAGCATGCCTGGCAAACGGCTTGGCCGGGCGTGCCCGTCTAGCCTGAGATAGGCGTCGTCTCTGCGGTCCGGCATTTTTAAGGTGAGGGCGGTCATCGGGACTCGGGGTCATTTCGGCTTTGGGGTTTCACGGCGAGGCAACGCGCCGCTAGGTTGGCCGCAAATTACTTATGCGTGACGATTACATTAAAGGTGCCCTGAAGATGGTCGATGACCCCAATATCTTGGTGAACTTGGTTTCACTGCGGGTGAAGCAACTCAAGCGCGGTAATCGTCCGCTCGTGGAGTCGCTGGAAAAAATGTCACCGGAAGACACGGCGTTGCGCGAAATCATGGAAGGCAAGATCAGCTTCGAATTGGCGACTAATCTCGAAGCGCACGGGAATCGTTAAGCGAACGGTTCCTGCAGGGGATGCCGCGGTCACCGATGCTGAGGTGATGGCCCTCGGGGTCGCGGCCATTGCAGAAATTCGAATTGGGTGATCGGTGAATGACTCCCAGCCGGAGGCCGCGTGCGGTTAGGGTTTTCTTCGTTTCGGCGACGTCCCTGGTCCCGACGATAATCTTCGAACCAGCTCGCCGGGGATCGACGGTTTTGGCCGCGCGATGGCAAGCGAGGTTGCGGCCGCCGGTGGCCAGTTCGATCCAGCCGTCGTCGTTTGGGCCGACTCCTTGAGTTCGAAGAACCGCCGATAAAATTCGGCAATTTTTCGGCATCCTTCGCTTCGATCCCGGCTCTGGCGATCGGGCGAGCATCGGTGGGTTAACTCACGTACTTCTGGACAATCGGAATGCGGCGACCGACGCCGAACGCGAGCGGAGTGATGCGCAGGCCGGGGGCGGCTTGCTTCCGTTTGTATTCGTTGAGGTCGACCTTGCGGGCAATGTCGTTCACTACAGCTTCGGGGAAACCTTGCGCGACGAGATCGTGGCGGGAGAGACCTTCTTCGACGTAGCCTTTGAGAATCGCGTCGAGCTGCTCGTAAGGCGGCAGGCTGTCTTGATCGACCTGGCCGGGGCGAAGCTCGGCGGAGGGCGGCTTGTCGATCGTGTTGGCGGGGATGATTTCGTGGTCCCGGTTGATCCAGCGCGAGAGCGCGTAGACCTGCATCTTGAAGACATCGCTGATGACCGCGAGACCGCCGCACATGTCGCCGTAAAGCGTGCAATAGCCGACGGCCATCTCGCTCTTATTGCCGGTGGTTAGAAGCAAGGCGCCGAATTTGTTGGAGAGCGCCATCATCAGCACGCCGCGGATACGAGCTTGAATGTTTTCCTCGGTTACGTCGCGGGTGCGGCCGGCGAAGACCGGACCGAGGGCGGTTTCGGCCGCGGCAACGGCGTCGGCGATGGCAATCGTCTCGAAGCGGACGCCAAGGTTGGCGGCAAGGATGCGGGCGTCGTCGCGGGAATGTTGCGAGGAGATCGATGACGGCAGAGAGACACCGATGACGTTCTCCGCGCCGAAGGCTTCGGCCGCGACGACGGCAACGAGGGCGGAGTCGATGCCACCGCTGAGCGCGACCAGGGCCTTCTTGAAGCCCGATTTCTGGGCGTAATCGCGGAGGCCTAGGACCAACGCAGCGTAGATGTCGGCAAGATCGGGTTGATGAAAGGTCGGCGATGGAGGTGTGGTGACCGCCGTATCGACGACGCGGAGCTCCTCGGTGAAGGCGGAGAGGCCGGCCGTGATCGAACCGGCTGAAGAGGCGACCAGACTGCGCCCATCGAAGATGAGCTCGTCGTTGCCGCCGACGGCGTTGACATAGGCCACCGGACAGCCGAGCGCGCGGGCGGCGTCGGTCACGAGTTTCTCGCGGACATCGCCCTTGGCGAAGTGCCACGGGCTGGCGGAGAGGTTGACCATCACGTCGCACGTTTGCGCAGCGAGTTGGGCGAGTGGTTCGAGGCCGTGATAAAGACGCCTCGTGTCGAGCATCGGGTGGGTCCAGATGTCTTCACAAATCGTGATGCCGATGCGGAGGCCGGCATGTTCAACGACGGTGGGCGACGCGGCGGGTTCGAAGTAGCGGTCCTCGTCGAACACATCGTAGGTGGGCAAAAGGCATTTTCGGGCCGTGGCGACAATCTGGCCGCGATGGCAGAATGCCGCGGCATTGAAAAACGGTCGGCCGGTCGCGGCCGGGTTGGGCTCGACCGTGCCGATGACGGCGGGCACGTCGCCGATGGTGGCGACGATTTGGGCGAGGGATTCGGCTACGTCGCTCACGAAGCGGCGTTTGAGGAGAAGATCGCGCGGCGGGTAGCCGCAGACGATGAGCTCCGGGAAAACAACCAGTTCGGCGCCCTGCGCGACGAGGGACTCGTAGGCGGCGATGATTTTACGGCGGTTGCCGGCGAGGTCGCCGACGGTCGGGTTGAGCTGGGCAAGGCCAAGGCGCATGGAAGTGAAGAGCGAAAAGCGTGGACGCATTTTGGCGAGCCGCAACTCACCGGGCTTGCAGCAGCCGGGCGGCGGACGCTTTGTTGTTCTACTAATGAATCTGAATCCAGACAGGTTAACCAACCGGGACGTGAAACTCGCATGAGGGTGCAACCGGCATTGATTCTGGCCTCGGCGTCGCCGCGGCGACGGGAGTTACTCGCCCAGTTGGGTGTGGAGTTCACAGTCGTCACGGCGGAGGTGACGGAGCATGAAGACCCGGCCAGCGAGCCCAAGGCGATGGTCGCGCACAACGCGGCGCTCAAGGCGGATTGGGTCGCCGCGCGTCATCCTAATGCGCTGGTCTTGGGTGCAGACACGACCGTTTTTATCGAAGGCACGGTTTTGAACAAACCGGCGGACGGGGTGGAGGCGCGGGCGATGCTGCGCCGGCTGAGCGGGCGGACGCATACGGTGTTCACCGGTCTGGCCGTAAGGCGCCTGCGCGACGGACTGCGCCTGGAAGCCGGCGAAGCGAGCGAGGTGACGTTCAGGGAATTTGGCGAAGAGACGATCGAGGCGTATTTGGCGAAAGTGAATACGCTCGATAAAGCCGGCGGCTATGGAATCCAGGATCATTCCGAGTCGATTGTCGCGGGTTACCGCGGGTCGTTGTCGAACATCGTCGGGTTACCGCTAGAAACGACGAAACAAATTTTGACCAAATGCGGTCTGCTGCGTTGAGTGACCGCAGTCCCGATCCTCGCCACGCGTCAATGAGTGCCACCTTGAGTCCACCACCTGCGGCCCCGCGCCGGGTTTTGCCGCGCTTGTCGAGCAATCCGGAGACGAGATCGGTGCAGATCGGGGTGATCGGGACGCTGGTGTTGCATCTGCTGCTGTTTGTAGCGGCCCCATATTTGCTCACGATCGGGCCCACGGTTTTGCCGAGGAGTGAAGAGCCGCAGACGTTCAGTATTGAGCTGCCGCCGGGCGAGTTTGAGACCCCGAAGCCGGCGCCGAAGCCGGCGCCGTTTAAGTTCGTGGAAGCCAACCCCGACGCGCCGGACAATGTGCCGGATAAAACGGACAATTTCAGTTTCATGAACCAGCAGGTGGCGCAGGAAAAACCTACGCCCAACGGCACAAGCGATATGCCGGCGCTCGTGGGCAAGAAGGACGTTCAGTCGACCCAGATTGTTGATGGCCAGTTGACAAAACCGGAAGAAGCCGTCCCTACCGCCCCGCCGACCGAGGCGGCGACGGCAGAGGAAAAGCAAGAGGCGCCCAAGCAAGCGCAGAATCCGCTTTCGGGCTTCGAGAAACAGGAAGGCGAGAACCCGGACGCCTTCGGCAGCAACGTCGCGAAGTTTGCACCGGGAGCCAAAGCGGTGCCCGATCGCGTCGAAGGGATCCAGAACGCGCCGCTGATCCAGACCGCGACGGCAAACACTCCGAGGCTTGACCGGCAGAAACCGCAGCCGCGCCCGGTCCTGCAAAAGCAGCAGGTGAGACCGGGGATTTTTTCCGACAATAAATTTGGCACGATGAACATCGGCCCAACCGCGGTGGATGCAAAGTGGAGCAACTACGGCGTCTATCTTCAGCGCATGATCGAGACGGTGCAGATCCAGTGGGATCGCATCTTGCTATCGAGCACGCTTTATCCGCCGTCGGGAACGACCGTAACGGTTAAATTTCGGATGGATTCCGACGGCAAGATTGCGGCGATCGTCGACGTGAAGAACACCTCAAACGAGCAAGGCAAGGAAGCGTGTATTTCCGCGATCACGGCGCGTTCGCCCTACGGGAAATGGTCGGATGACATGATCGCGGTGTTGGGCGATTCGCAGGAGATGACGTTCACGTTTTACTACCAGTGAGCGCGGTCGGCGCGAGTTTTTGGGCAGGCTTGCCGTTTGGGCCGGGCGTCAAAGTGCTGGCGCACGATGTGAACGGGCTGGCCGGGGTCGATAAGCCGGCGGGCGTGCTTTCGCATCCGAATCAGAAATCGGATCAGCCCAAGGCGTTGCTCGACGCGCACTACGCGCTCGATGGGGAATTTTACCAGTGGAAGGACGCGGCGGGTTCGGACCGAAAGCTTTGGCTGCTCAACCGGTTGGATTCAGCGACGTCGGGGGTAATTTTGGTCGCGGCCAGTGCGGAATTGGCGAACGAGATCCGCGCGCAGTTTAAGCGAAAACAGGTGAAAAAGGTTTATCATGCCTTGGTCTTTGGCACTCCAGCCAAGTCCGTCGAATCTTGGCGCGATCTCTTGGCCGTCGAAAAGCGTGGTGGCCAGATTCGCACGGCGGCGCAATCCGGTCACATGCCGGCCGAGTGCTTGGCGAGTGTGGTGCGTGGCGGGCGGCAGCAGCCCAAGCTCACCTTGATCAAGCTGGAGCCGCGCACGGGGCGCAGCCACCAGTTGCGGGTGCAGTGCGCCAAGCGGCACCTGCCGATCGTCGGGGACCAGACTTACGGAGACTTTACGCGGAATCGTTCGTTGGCGAAGCAGGCCGGGACCAAGCGGCTGTTTCTGCATTCGTCGGAGACCAGTTTTGCCTACGAGTGGCGCAGCCGGGAGTTCCAATTTACCGCGCGCGCGGCTTTGCCGGCGGAGTTTGAGCAGAGCCTCTGAGTTCGGTGCGGGGCGTTACAGCTCAGACTTCCCTCGGCTTGGTGATTGTGTTTTGTTGCCCGTCTCACCGCCATGATTCTGCCCAAATCCACCCGCCTCACGTCCGATCAGCTCGCTGAAATCACCGCCATCGTCGCGGAGTTTGGCTGCAAGATTCAGCCCATCGTGGGCGCGATGCGCTCGATCTACGCCATCGTGGGCGACGAGCGGGACGAGCTCATGATCAATCGACTTGAGGGCCTAGATTACGTCGATCGCATCGATCGCATCCAGTCGCCTTTTAAGCTGATGGACAAGCGCTCTGACCTCGCGAGTCACCGCATCAAAATCGGCGGGGTCACGCTCGGTGAAGAATTGTTCATTATCGCGGGCGCGTGCACAATTGATCCGAAGAATCCCAACTATTTTTACGAGACCGCAGCGGCAGTGAAAGAGGCGGGAGCCCACGCGCTGCGCGGGGGCGTGTGGAAGCCGCGCACCAATCCCTACTCGTTCCAAGGCGACGTTAAATCGCTCGACATTCTGATGGAGGCATCGCGGCGCACGGGGCTACCGGTGGACACCGAAGTGATGGAAGAAGCGCACATCAAACTGGCGTTGGATGCGGGCGTATCGGCGCTGCAAGTCGGCGCGCGCAACGCCCTCAACTACTCGCTGCTGCGGGCCATCGGCAAAGCCATCGGCGAGCGTGATACCGTGGTGTTGCTCAAGCGGAGTATTCACATGGGACCGCTCAATGAGTTCATCTCGGCGGCGGAGTATATCGCGGCTTTTGGAAACCCCAACGTGATCCTGTGCCCGCGCGGAACCACGCCGACGCTTGACGGCTTTCGCAATCATCCTGACGAGAGCATCACCCCGCTGTTAAAGGAAAAGACTTGGGCTCCCGTGGTGGTCGATCCCTCGCATTCGGTCGGCAAGGCGAGCTACGTGCCCGCGGCGGCATTGGCGGCGATCGCCTATGGGGCGGACGGGCTCTGCATCGAAGCTCACGTCGAACCGGCGAAAGGCATCGGCGATGACCCGAAGCAGGCGCTGACGCCGGAAGTGCTGAAAAAGACGATCGCGCAGGCGAAGCAGCTCTGGGCGATCCGGCGAGGGTGATGGAGCGAGAAGAGTTCGTGAGAGCAGACCGATTAGGGACGCTCGATTGGCTTCACTTGGCGCCTCCTCGATCGGTGATCACCAGTGCAATTTCTCCCAAGAAAAGCAGATGCGCGCATGGTGAAGCTGCCGAGGTCTGCGACCGTGGAGTAGAGGAGAGCCGTCTTCGTGGGACGTGCCCGCTGCTATAGCAGAATCATCTGGTCGGAGTCGGTGGGCGTGACGGAGATTTTTTTCTTCGGCCTAGCCGTCGGCGTGGCGGAGGCCGGGAGGGTCACGCTGGTGTCGTCGCTCTCGAGTTTGGCCAAAATGGTCTTGGCCCGGTCGATCACACTGAGCGGCAGGCCGGCGAGCCGCGCGACTTGGATGCCGTAGCTGCGGTCGGCCGCGCCGGGGACGACGCGGCGCATGAAGACGATCTCGTCGTTCCACTCCTTCACCGCGACGGAGAAGTTGCGGAGCCGCGGCAGGTGTTTGTCGAGCTGGGTGAGCTCCTGGTAGTGGGTCGCGAACAACGTGCGCGGACCGTTGGCGGGCTGGCGGTGCAGGTGCTCGACGACGGCCCAGGCGATGCTGAGTCCGTCGTAGGTCGAAGTGCCGCGGCCGATCTCGTCGAGGATGATCAGAGAACGGGAGGTGGCGTTGTTAAGGATGTTGGCCGTCTCGTTCATCTCGACCATGAACGTCGAATTACCGCGGGCGAGGTCGTCGCTGGCGCCGACGCGGGAGAAGATGCGATCCACGAGCCCGACTCGGCAGGTCTTCGCCGGTGTCCAACAGCCGACTTGGGCCATGAGCGTGATGAGCGCGACTTGGCGGATGTAGGTCGACTTGCCGGCCATGTTGGGGCCGGTGAGCAGGGCGATCTGCGCGTCGTCGCAGGCGAGCAGCGTGTCGTTGGGGACGAAGGCCGTGGTTGTGCCGCGGGCAACCGCGACATCGGCCGTGCGCAGCATCTGTTCAACGACGGGATGCCGTCCCTCGGTAATCTCGAGCAGGTCGCCTTCGTCGAGGGAAGGTTGGCAGTAGTTCCACTCGCGTGCGAGCAGCGCCCAGCCTGCGAGCACATCGAGCTCGGCCAAGGCATCGGCGGTGCGGGCGAGGGCAAGCGAGTCGTCGAGAATCGCGGCGGTGAGCGTGGCGAAGAGTTCGTGCTCGCGGGCGAGGGCGTTTTCTTCGGCGTGGAAGATTTCTTTTTCCTTCAGCTTGAGAGCCTCGGTGACGTAGCGCTCACCGCCGACGGTGGTTTGACGGCGGATATAGTCCGCGGGAACGAGGTGCAGGTTCGCTTTGGTGATCTCGATATAATAACCAAAATTATTCGTGAAGCGGACTTTGAGACTGCGAATGCCCGTGCGCTCCTGCTCGGCGCGTTCGAGATCGGACAGCCAGGTTTTATTGTCGGTTGTGAGCGAACGAAGTCGGTCGAGTTCGGGATCGTGACCGGCGCGGATGAAATTGCCGTCGGCGAGATCGTTGGGCAGTTCGGCGGCAAGGGCGAACTGCAGCAGCTGCCGTAATTGCGGCAGCTCCTGCAGTTGAAGGCTCAAAATCGAAAGCTGAAGATCCGGACCGAAGGCAGAGAGCGTGGCACGGAGATCGGGCAGCTGGAGGAGCGTATCGCGGATGCCGCCGAGTTCGCGGGGATTGCGCAGTCGGTTTTGCAACCGGCCCAAGATGCGCGGAACATCTCGGATGTGACCGAGGCGCCCCCGCAGTTCGGCGAGCAGACTGGGCTGGGCGCGGAGCTCGCCGACGAGCGACTGGCGCCGAAGAATCTCGGTGAGATCGAGGGTGGGGGCGGCGAGCCAGCGTTCAAGCAGTCGGGCGCCGGTGGAGGTGGCCGTGCGGTTCATCGCCGTGAGCAGTGAGCCTTCACGCGTGCCACGGGCCGAGGTAAAAACCTCGAGATTTCGCAGGGTCGCGGGATCAAGCAGCAGCGTGTGCGCGCTGCGGTATTCTTGCAGACCGCGGAGATTTTCCGGTTTGGCGCAAAGATTCTCCGTTGCGTAGTAGACGAGGGCTCCGGCGGGTCCAAGTGCGGGATGGGTGTGAGCGAAACCGAAGCCCTGGAGATTCAGGACGCCGAGCGTGTCCATCACGGTCTTGGCGCCGGTGGAGGTTTCGAAGTGATAGCCGGCGAGCTCGGTGGTGAGACGTCCGAGGCAGAAGGCATGCAAAGCGTGGGTGTCGGCTTGGTCGTGGGGCGCGGCGGCCCAGCGGGCGAGGGCGCCGTCGATCACGAGCAGTTCGGCCGGATCAAGGGCCGTGAGGACGGGAAGCAAGTTGGCGATGGCCGGATCGGTCGCGACCCGGAACTCTCCGGTCGATAAATCCAGCCACGCGGCGTGGAGACCCGCCGCATCAAAGGCGAGGGCGCACAAGTAGTGGTTGCGGGCGGCGTCGAGTTGGGCGGCGTTGAGGGTGGTGCCGGGGCTGAGGATGCGGGTCAGAGCGCGCCGAACAAGTTTCCCGGGCTGAGCGGGCTCGGCTTGGTCGCAGATGGCGACCTTTTTGCCGGCAGCGAGGAGCTTGGTGACGTAATTATCGAGGGCGACCGAAGGCAGCCCGGCCATCGCGTGGTCCTGCCGCTTGGTGAGGGCGAGCCCGAGAATTTTTGAAGCGACGACGGCGTCCTCAAAGAAGAGTTCAAAGAAATCGCCGAGTCGAAAGAGGAGCAGCGTGTCTTTGGGCAGGCCGCGCCGCACCTCGAAGTATTGCTGCATCATCGGCGTGAGTTTGGGTGCGTCGGCGGGCATGGGAGCGGACGAGGAGTTGAACCACGAAACATCCGGAATACACGAAAAAATTCCCCGAGTTTGCCTGAGGCCCGAAGAACCGTGCAGGCTAAGTCGTGGTAAAACTTTTTCATCGTGATCTGGGCGGAGCGGGTAAGCCGCCCTTGGTGATCTTGCACGGGCTGCTCGGCTCATCGCGCAACTGGCAGACGGCGGGGCGGGACTTGACGGAGCGGTTTCACGTGTCGGCGCTCGACCTCCGAAATCACGGAAGTTCGCCCCACGCCGATGAGATGACCTATCCGGCAATGGTGGACGACGTGGTGGCGTGGTTGGACGAGCAAGGCATCGCGCGTGCCTCGATTATGGGCCACAGCATGGGCGGTAAGTCCGCGATGCTGCTGGCCTGTCGTCACCCGGAGCGCGTGGAGCGGCTGATCGTCGTGGACATCGCGCCGAAGGACTATTTCTGGGCGGGCCACCGGGTGGAATTTGCGGCGATGAACGAGCTGGATTTGACGAGCTTACAATCACGGGCGGAGGCCGAGCTGCGGTTTGAAGCGCGGGTGGACGATTGGGCGATGCGGAAATTCATCGCGACGAATCTGGAGCGAATGCCCGACGGCGCTAGCGGATGGCGGTGGGTGATCGACCTGCCGGTCGTCACGGAGTCGCTGCCCGATCTGGAGCGGAACTCAATCGACCCGGGGGACCGGTTCTCGGGTCCGACCTTGTTCATCGTTGGCGGCCGTTCGCGTTACGTGAGCGCGACGGACCATGCTTTGATTGTCGGGCATTTCCCGGCGGCGCGCGTGGATACGATCAGTGACTCCGGCCACAACCCGCACATGGACGCCCGGGCCGCATTCGTCGCCCTGATCAAGTGACGAAAATTCCGGTTCAGGGTGCGGATTTAACCGGTGCAGCCGGTGAGGCGGAGTCGGCGACGGGCGTGGGAGCGGCGCCGACGAGAGGACGGTAAAATTCCACCTTACCCGTCTCGGGGTCGTAAAATCCGCGGATGCGATCGATCGCCGGTCGGTCATCGCCGAGGCCACGGTCCAAGACGGGCTCGAAGGCGATGCGGGAGTCCCTGCAGCTCACGCTCGAGGCGAACGGGGGCTGTCCGGACTCGGGGAGGAATTGGCGCGGAGAGCGACTGAGCCCAACGTTAGAGATAGGCGCAGCGTGAGAAATAAAGATGCCCGACGGCAGTTATACATCGGGGGGAGCATCGGCACGTTGGCCGCCGACTTAAGCCGGAACCGGCGGCGCGCTAACGCCGCGCCCAGAGGCGAAGGGCAGCGAGCAAGTAGGTCTCGAGGGCGGCGGACTCGTTGAGATTCAGGCGGAGAAGACCGACGGCGTGCTCGAGCTCGTCGACGCTGGCGGTGAAGGCGCGCCGCGCTGGCTCGTTGCCGGCGGTCAACCGTGGGAGAGCGAAATTGCGGGTCGCGGTTTCTATCTCGGAAAAGAGGCGGAGCCGGATCCCGTTGGCGATTCCGGTTTCGATGGCCTCGATTTCATCGTCCTTGATGTCGGCGGGAAGTTTTTCCTTTTGCTGTTTCCAGACCTCAGCGGTCGCGAAATCGAGCACCGCACCGAAGCGGGAAACGAGACCATAAATCGCAAAAACATGGTCAGCCACGGCGCGTTTATCCGGGACTATTTCGGAGAGGCGCTTGAGCCAGGCCCGGTAGTCGTCGAGCCACGCGGGCCAACCGTCGGTGTCCACCGACAGACTTGACGACGGGAAACGAAAGTGCAGGACGCGGCTACGAATCGTGGGCAGGAGCGCATAGGGGCGCGTGGTAAGGAGCAGCAAGGTCGTGTGCGGCGGCGGCTCCTCGAGGGTCTTTAAAAAAGCGTTGGCCGACTCGACGTTCATGCGGTCAGCCTCGTAGACAATCGCGACCTTTTGGGCGGAGACCGCAGAGGTGACGTAGAGCTTGGGGAGAAACTCGCGCATGGTTCCCGGCTCGGGATTATCCGCTTTGCCGATGGGAATGAGGCGCATCTTGCCTTTGGGGCGGAGGGCGAGGTAGTCGGGATGATCCTTGACGGCGAAGTGCGCGGAGGACGCCGGGGTGTTGAGCAAACGATCGGCAATCGCGTGGGCCACGCCGACCAGCGTGCCGAGGTCGTCGCCGTGAAGGAGCAGACTATGGGAAAGGCGTTGGCGGTGGATCGCCTGCTCAATGACGGCAACACCGGGCGTGCCGACAAGGGCGGCGGGCCAAGGGGCGGGTGGTTGAACGTGGGCAGACATCGGACGCGCAATAAGCGAGCGGCACGGGGAGGGACGGGAACCCACCCCGAAGTGATCAGCCGAGGCGGGCTTTCACCGCGGACCAGATTTTTTTCTCGATGGCATCGGCGGACTTGGTGCCGTCGACGACGACGATGCGCTCGGGCAAGCCTTTAGCGAGGACGAGGTAGCCTTCGCGGACTTTGGTGTAGAAATCGATGTTTTCGCGCTCCATGCGATCAGGCAGGTCGGAGGCGCGTTGCTTCAAACGGGCGAGACTTACCTCGGTGGGCACATCGATGACGATGGTGAGATGAGGCATGACCTTGCCGATGGCGAAGCGGTTGATCTGCGCCACGGGATCGGCGGCGAGGTTGCGGGCGATGCCTTGGTAAACGGTCGACGAGTCGAGGAAACGATCACTGAGGACGACTTTGCCCGCGAGCAGGGCAGGGGCGATCATTTCACGCACCAGTTGGGCTCGGGCGGCCGCAAACAGCAGGAGCTCGGTCTCGGCGCACATCTCGTCGCCCTTGGAATTATGGACGATGATATTGCGGATTTGTTCGCCGATTTCGGTGCCGCCCGGTTCACGAACCGTCACGACGTCGCGCTTGGTCTTCTGCAGGTGGGCGGCGAGACGTGCGATCTGAGTGGATTTCCCCGAGCCCTCGGAGCCCTCGAAGGAGATCAACCGGCCGGATGAATTTTTGGAGGAAAGCATGGGAAACGGTAAGCGCTCAGGTCCAGTTGACGAGGAACGTCTCAAGGTCGGACAAGCTCGGGCTCTGGGCGGTCCGGACATAGTGGCCGCTGGTGCAGACGCCGGCACCGAGGCAGGCTTCGGGCGAGCAACCGATCAGCTGGGCGGCGCTAAAGCCGGCGTTGAAGTGGTCGCCCGCGCCGGTGGTGATGAGGGGCTGGGCCACATAGGGCCCGGGAATCCACCACGTGCCGTCGCGGTTCGCGCAAGCGGCGGATTCTTTGGGGTGAACGACCACGGTGGTGAGATCGAGGCGTTGGCGGATCTTCTCCGCCATCTCGCGGAGACCGGATTCGCTTTCGGAGACGGACCCGAAGCCGAGCGCGGTGAAGACTTGCTGAGCTTCCTTGAGATTTAGCCCGAGAGTGACGCGGCCGAATTGCTCAAATTTCCCGATGACATCGAGCGCGTAAACGAGATCGGCGGCGGAGCGTTTTTCCGGGTCGGCGAGGTCAAAGAAGAAGGTGCGGCCGGGCCGGACCGGAGTCGCCGGGAGAACGCGTTCAACCAGATCGGTGAAGATCGCGGTCATGTTGGGAATCATGGTCCAATTGACTAAGGCAACGAGATCGCTTGCGGCGAGTGCAGCGCGGTAGCCGTCGATGCCGCCGAGGGCGGTCGTGATGTTGGCGGCAGTGACCTCGTCGAGGCTACGCATCATGCCGAGCATGACTTTGCCGTCCGTGAATTCGACGGCAGTCGTCTGGGCCGGTTCGACAAACGAGATGACGCGGGCGCGGCTGGCGAAGTCGGCGAAGACCGGATGCACCGTGCCGCGGCCGAGTGCGCCGACATAGGTGACGCTGGCGCCGTGGGCGAGCAGGGCGTTGCCCATGATCGGGCCGTTGCCGCCGAGTTTGTCCATGCGCGGATAGAACTCGATGTTTGTGCTTTTGCCGGCGGCGCCGATGATGCGTTGGCCAAATTCGGCAATCGTGGGAAAGGGGGTGAAGTTGTCCCCTTGGCCGGCGCGTTGGGCGACGGGGGTCACGATAGTATCGACGAAGCCATCGAAGCCAACGAGAGCGGTCTTTTGGGCAAGCGAGCCGCGGCGGTCGCGGAGCGCACGGAGGGTGCGAGTCTTGAAGTCCATGTGAAAGTAAGTTACGGCAGGGAAAAATCACCGGGACGTGGCGGCAAACAGATTCGCGCGGGGCGGAATTCTCCAGCGAAAGTCCGCGGCGAAAAAGCGCGGGGAATTTCCGTTGAACGCGCCGCGCAAACCCGCCAACTCTTCAATTCTCTTTATCATGCTCGCGCTGCTCACTGCTCCACTGTTCCTCGCCTCCGCCAATATCATCGAGATCTTCGAACGAACCGGAATGGTCGACAAGGTGATCGTCCTCGGACTCGCGCTGTTCAGCTTGGTGGCTTGGACGGTGATGATCGCGAAGCACTATGAGCTGAAGCGCCTGCGGATGTTGAATCACAATTTCGATGCCCACCTGCGGGATCAAAAGTCTCTGCTCTCCTTGCCGGAGTCGTTTAAAAACAAGCGGTCCATCCCTTATGCCGATCTGTTTGCCGACGCGATGGAGAGTTACTGGCGCGCGGCGGCGATCACGAAAGAGCAAGGGATCGTCAATTCGCGCGCCCCGCTGGAGCACGCCGAGAATGCGATCCAGCGGGCGATTGCCCGCCAGACCCTGCGCTACGAATCGAGCATGATTTTTCTGGCCTCCATTGTGTCAGGCGCGCCGTTCATCGGGTTGCTGGGCACGGTCTGGGGCGTGATGGAGGCGTTCAGCGCCGTCGCCAGCCAACAGACGGCCGGAATTCAGCAGCTGGCGCCAGGCGTTTCAGGGGCGATGTTGGCTACGATCGCGGGCTTGGTGGTCGCGATCCCCTCGGTTTTCGGCTACAATTTGCTGCTCGGTAACACCCGTGAAATGATCACCGAGATCGAGAACTACGCCAGTTCGCTCGCGGACCGACTCGAACTCGAGTTTAAGTAAACGGACGCCCGCACCATGGCCCGTAATTTTCGCCGCACGCGCTCGGCCCAACCCATCGCCGATCTGAACGTCACCAACCTGATCGACCTGGGGTTTATCCTGCTGATCATTTTCATGGTCGTCGCGACGGTGGCCAAGCAGGAGCAGACCTTGCCCGTAAATCTCCCGACGGAATCAAAAAGTATCCAAATCAAGCCCGACCCCGACGATAAATTTGAAAGCATTACCATCCGGGCCGACGGCTCAATCAGCCTTGGCGGCCGGCAGCTCACGATGGCGCAGTTAGGACAGGAGCTGAGTAGCTTTGCCGGTCAACCCAAGCCGCCAGTCTTTCGCCTCCGGCTAGATGCCAACGCGACCGCCCAGCACTTCGTCGCAGTCATGGATGAATTGAAAAAGCAGAATCTCTTCAAAATCACCTTTGATACGCAGACGGCGAACTAGGAGGTTTTGCCCTGGTAAGTTGAGCCTCAAGCCTGCCCGCTCCCAATGTCTGACCGCTCACCCGCTTTCATGCTCTCCCTCACCCTTCACGCGGCGGTCGTGGCGGTGCTTCTGTTTTTGAGTTATGCGGCGAGCCCCGGGAACAAGGAAAAGCCCCAAGTCTTTGAGTTGGTCGCCGGCGCCGGGGACAACTACATGGCCACCGAAGCTCCCGCCCTCGGATCGCCCGGCGGAGTAAAACTCGACCTTCTGGCCCCACCAGTCCCCCAACCGCAGATTGAACCGGCCCCGGAATCACCCGCGCCTCAGCCCGCCCTCCCCGAACCTTCGCCGATCACACCGGCTCCGATTGAGAAGAAAGCTCCGCCGGTGAAAAAAGCGGACGCGCCCGAGCCCACCGAAGTTCCTAATTTCAAGAAACAGATTACCAAGCAAATCACTCGGGCCGAATCTCAGGCTAAGCGCGACATCAAGCGCGAGCGGGAAAAAGAGGCGAAGATCACCAAGGAAGCCTTCGATAAGGCTAATAAGGCCAAAGCCAAAGAGGCGGCGAACGCCAAAGGCAGTCCGGCAAAAGTGGCCAAGATCGACGCCGAGGGTATCGCGGCGGGAGTCATCGGAGGGTCGACGAAGAACAAGACCGGCGGGGCAGGGGGCAAGGCCTTGGTCGCCGAAGCCGGCAAGCCGATGGAGCGCTACTTCTCGATGCTTAAACTTAGACTGAAGGAAAACCACGAGAAGCCCTCGGGGCTGAGCGATACGCTGGTGGCGCGGGTCGAGTTCTTCGTGGGCGCGGACGGATCAATCAGCCGCGTTCGAATCAAGATTTCATCGGGGAGCGCTGAATTTGACCGCTCGGTCTTGGAGGCGTTTTCGCGCACGCGGACCATCGGCGCGCGGCCCGACAAGAAAGGCGAGGCCGTCGAACTCGAGTTTAAGATGCGGGAAGAAGACTCCGGCTGAGCCGGGGCCGGCGGAGTCCGCCACCCGCCCACAAAAAACCGGTCAAACCATTTGGATTTGACCGGCTTAAATGGTGGACCCTAGCGGTCTCGAACCGCTGACCTCCTCAATGCCATTGAGGCGCTCTACCAACTGAGCTAAGAGCCCGATCGCCCGTGCGAGAGGCCAAAAAATCGAAAATCCCGCGCCGAACGCAAGGAGTTTTTTGCGAAAGCGCCCGATGCCTTCGCGGCTCAGCGTGGCGTCTCCAGCAATGGCGGCGGCTCCGGCGGGCGCTCGGATTGGAAAAGGGCCATCACTTCCCGCCAGTGCTCTTCCTCCCGCTCGCGTCGCAGGACGGCACGGTATTCCGTCTCACCGGCGAAGAAGATGAAGCCGAATAAAAAGGCGGTGAGGTAGGCCTCAAACCAAAACGCGGCGACCAGCACGGCGGCGACAGCACAAATTTTACCCACCATGGCCGCCCAAAATGTGGCCCGGACATAGGGCAGTTTCGTGGCAAGCAGCGCCCGCAGAATACGTCCACCGTCCATGGGGAAGACGGGAGAGAGGTTGAAACACCCCATGAGCAGATTCCAATGCAGCAAAAGATGGGCAAACCCGGTAACACTGGCCTCGTAATTTGAAAGCGACCAAAATGAGAACGTCTCCGGGAGTCCGAAGCTCGCCCAAAGCAGACCGGCGATGGCGAAGTTAACCGCTGGGCCCGCGAGCGTCATAAGCAGTTCCTTCGCCGGCTCCCGCGGGATCGACTCAAATTCCGCCATGCCGCCGATGGGCATGAGCAAGATCCGCCGCACGCCGATGCCGAAATGCATCCCGGTGAAACAATGCCCCAGCTCGTGCAGCACGATGCAGGTGAAAAAGGCCGTCAAGATCGCCACGCTCCAAGCCGCCCCGAGGAGACCATCATTCTGCCAACCTGCCCAAGCGATGTAGGCCAGGAGCAGCAGGAAACTCCCGTGTAACGCGAGTTGGATACCCCGGATGCGGAACAAGTTTATTGACCAGCCAAGCATGGGACGCAATCAAAGCGGGCCGACGGAATTCGCCAGCACCATCGACGGTGATCGCTCCGCCGGTTCGTAAGTTATCATGAGTGACCCTGCCGCCAAACCACCGACCATCCTTGTCATCGATGACGACGCTGAGATCCGTTACTCGCTCACGCGAGTTTTGGGTTCGCGGCGTTATCAGGTAACCGAAGCCGCGAGCGGTGAGCAGGGGATCGCGATGGTCAAAAAAGGTCCGTGGCCGGATCTCGTGTTTCTAGATGTGCGCATGAGCGGCATGAGCGGCATCGAAGCGCTGCAACACATTCGCTCGGTCAACCCCAAGCAACTGGTCGTGCTGATGACGGCGTTTGGCACGGCCCAAACGGCGATCGAGGCGATGAAATACGGCGCGTTCGACTACGTGATGAAGCCGTTCGACCCGGCCAAGGTGCTCTCCCTCGCCGAGAACGCACTCAAGGCCCACGCCGATCTGCGCGCGGTCGGCGATTACAAGCCCACCATCAACGCCGACGACTACCGCGAGGGGATCGTCGGATCGTCTCCGGTGATGCAGGATGTCTTCAAGGTGATCGGGCAAGTCACCGCCAGTGATGTGACCGTGATGATCACCGGTGAGAGCGGCACGGGCAAAGAACTCGTCGCGCGTTCGATTTGGAAACACAGCCATCGGGCCGGCAAGCCGTTCATCGCCGTCAACTGCGCGGCGATTCCAGACAATTTAATCGAGAGCGAGCTCTTCGGGCACGAAAAAGGTTCCTTCACGGGTGCGACCGGTCAACGGCTAGGCAAATTCGAGCTCTGCGATGGCGGCACTATCTTCCTCGACGAGATCGGCGACATGGCGCTCGCGACTCAGACGAAGATCCTGCGCGTGCTCCAGCAAGGCGACATCCAGCGCGTCGGCGGCACCGAGACGATCAAGGTCGACGTGCGCATCCTCGCCGCGACGAACAAGGACCTGGAGGAAATGGTGCGGGCGAAAACGTTCCGCGAGGATCTTTACTACCGCCTGAACGTAGTCCGCATTCGGATGCCCGCGCTGCGCGAGCGGGGCGACGACGTGCCGCAGATCGTCGATTTCTGCCTGCAAAATTTGTTTAAGCAGCGCAAGGCGCGAGCGAGCAAAGTCTCGCCCGAGGCGATGGCGATTTTGGTGCGCTACCGTTGGCCGGGAAATGTGCGCGAGCTCGAAAACGTCATTTACCGCAGTGCGGTGATTGCCCAAGGCGAGACGATTTTGGTCAAGAACTTGCCGAGCGAAATTCTCGAAACAGCCGGGGAGGGCGATGCCCTAGCTGGAGAACTCCCCGCGACGACTCCGGTTCCGACCCGCGCAGCTTCCCTGGAAAGGGCTCTGCCGACCCTGACTTTGGTCCGGGCGTTAGATTTTGTTTACGACGAACTGGTGCAAAAGGGCGGACCGCTCATGCCTCCGCTAACCGCAGCGATGCTGGAACGAGCGCTCAAGGCGGCGGCCGGTGACCACGCTAAGGCGAACGCCCAGCTCGGCTTGATTGAATCAAAGCCGGAGGAATTACCGAAAAAGAAGTCTGCGCCCACTAAGCGTAAAACGTAACCCGCGGCCTTGCGTCTTGCCGCGCACAACCCACTTTTATGCCAAATCGCTCCGCACTCATGCGAGGCGCCTCCGGGCTCCTCTTATCGCTTACTTGCGCTTCGTTTGCCGGAGCTGCGGCTCCGACAGCGAACAAGGTACTCTTCTTCACCAAATCGTCCGGATTTGAGCACTCACCGGTCAAACGCATCGCCGGAAACCCCTCGTTTGCCCTGCAGGTGCTCAAGGAACTCGGCGCCAAACATCGCATCGAATTCACCGAGTCAAAGGACGGCAGTCTCTTCACGACGGAGTATCTGGCGCAGTTCGACGCATTCCTGTTCTACACCAGCGGCGATCTCACGCTCGCGAAGAACGACGAGAAACAGGGCGACGGCAATCCGCCAATGACTGCTGCCGGCAAGGCGGCGCTCCTTCAGGCGATCCGCGACGGCAAAGGTTTTGTCGGCACGCATAGCGCCAGCGATACGTTTCATCCGCCGGGCAACAAAGGACACGGTCCAGCCCGCAACCAGGACGACGGCGACAAGCTCGATGACTACACCCGGATGATCGGGGCTTCGTTTATCAAACATGATGCCCAGCAAAAGGCGCGGCAGATCATCGGGAGTCCGAAGTTTCCGGGAATCGCCGCGTTACCGGCCGGTTTCGGCCCCCATGAAGAGTGGTATTCGCTCAAAAACTTCGCGGCTGATCTGCATGTGATCCTCGCGCAAGACACTTCCTCCATGGATGGCCCGTCCTATAAGCGACCGCCGTATCCTTCGACGTGGGCGCGGATGCATGGCAAGGGGCGCGTGTTTTACACCAGCATGGGCCATCGCGAAGACGTATGGACGAGCCCTGAGTTTCAAGCCGTGCTCATGGGCGGTCTCGATTGGGCCCTTCGCCGGGTCGATGCCGAAATCACCCCAAATCTCACTCAGGTGACGCCTCAAGCCCGCGTGCTGCCGGTTTATGTCGAGCCGCCGCCGCCCAAGCAGAAAGCGGCGCCGGGCGCCAAGGCTGAATTGAAAAAGTAAGCCAGCTCCTCCTCTTTTGTCGGCCCGCTCCGGGCGGGCTGTTTGCTTTTACCCATGAACCCCACCGCCTCGCTCCGGGTCCGCTTTGCTCTGCTCGGTTTGCTCCTTGCTCCGCTCGTTTCCCGCTCGGCCGAAGAATTCCCGCTCGGACCCGACTCCAAGGTTCAGCCCGGCGTGCCACAGGGCGAACTGATCAAGTTTGAATTCAGTGATTCGAAGCTGTTCCCGGGCACCACCCGTGAGGTGACGATTTACGTGCCCAAGCAATATGATGGAACGAAGCCTGCCTGCGTCTACGTGAATCAAGACGGAGTGCAATGGAGCGCGCCCACGGTTTTCGACAACCTCATCGCACGCGGCGAGCTGCCGGTAATAATCGGGGTGTTTGTCCGGCCCGGAATTCTGAAGAGTCCCGATGCGAAGACGGCGCTGGACCGTTTTAACCGGAGCTTTGAATACGACGGTCTCGGCGACGCTTACGCCCGATTCTTGCTGGAAGAGCTGTTGCCGGCCGTTGAGACCAAAACGGCGGCCGGCGGATGCGCGATTAAGCTGTCGCGCTCTGGCAATGATCGCGCCATCGGCGGATCAAGCAGCGGAGCGATCGCGGCGTTTACGGCCGCGTGGGAGCGGCCCGGCGAGTTCAGCCGGGTGTTTAGCGCCATCGGCACTTATGTCGGACTGCGCGGGGGCGACCGCTATCCGACGCTGATCCGCAAGACGGAGCCCAAACCGCTGCGCGTGTTTTTGCAGGACGGCTCCAATGACAACAACATCTACGGCGGTGATTGGTGGATGGCCAACCAGACGATGGAACGCGCCCTGACTTTTGCCGGCTACGACGTGAAACACGTTTGGGGCGAAGGCGCGCACAACGGTCGACACGGGGCAATGCTCTTTCCCGAAGCGATCCGATGGCTGTGGCGGGACTGGCCGAAACCCGTGGCGATGGCGGCACCGACGAAGAACGGGGTGCTAACCTCGGTCTTGATCCCGGGCGAAGACTGGAAACTTGTGGGCGAGGGCTACCGCCTGAGCGAGGGCGCGGCGGTGAACGCGAAAGGCGAGGTCTTCTTCACCGATATCCCCAACAGTAAAACCTACAAGATCGGCTCCGATGGAA
>NSIG01000031.1 GCA_002737275.1 Opitutia bacterium | reverse complement strand
AGAGCGCGATCTCAAGGCGGAGTTGGGTTCGACCAAACTCAGCGAAGAATTGACTGAGGATGAAGCGAAGCGGCTGGAGGAGATCGAGGACAGTTATTGGCGCGAGTTTGAATCGAAGGGCACCGATTTTCTCGTGCTGCTCAAGGGCGGGCGGGGTTAGGGCAGTGCGTGTGGTTGCCGGTGCATAGCCGGCGAAACCAAACCCGAACGTGGGAAATTTTAACCACGAATGGCTCTCAACGGGCAATTTTTGGCCGGCTAATCGCCGGCAGGGGCTGGTTGAATTTGGTTTTTAGTGTCATCCGCGCCGATTCGCGGGCATTTGCGGGCAAATCCGCTCCTTGGGTGGACCGGTAAAATAGAGACGAGGCCCCGGAATTTTTACCGCGAATGGCTCCGCTACCGCCGCGCCTCGGAAGTGGATTTCGACTGATCGTCTCCACGGGTGATTTTGGGCCGGCTAATCGCCGGCAGAATCTCGAACTTTTGAAAGCGACCGAGAGGCTGCGTTCTCACGCACCCGCCGAAAACAGCGAGGAACCAGAAATCAGGCGAGCCGGGCGGCGAGGGCGGTTTTGAGCGGGGCGATGAACTTCGCCATGCCCTTGTAGGCGGCGACTTCGGCGGGAAGGTGTTCGAGCGTGTGCAGCAGCAGTCGAGTGGCTTCGGGCGTGGGCAGGGCTTCGAGCAATGGGTGAAGGTGGGTGCGAATGGTGAAAACGACGGCTTTGCTCACAGGCAGACGACGCAGGGTCTGGCGCTCCGTGCGGAGGAAGACATGGGTGAGCACGTTGGCCGGGGTGAGGTCGTCGCGGCCAGGCACGGCGTGCGGCGCGAACAGGTGGTCGGAGTCGTGCAGCGTCCAATTGAGTCGCCAGACCGGTTTCTCCACGGTCAGGCGTTCCAGGAAACTGTGGGTCGCGGGACCGATAGTGCCGGCGAACTTGGGGACGGGAGCGTGGATCGCGGGCGAGGCTTGGCCGAACTTCTCCGGCAAGTTCCAACGTGAAGGGAAGCACACGGCACCGGCCGTGATCGTGACGGGTGCGGCGGGTGCGAGTACGCAGAGATCTTCCTGCACCCAACGAGCCACGGTCGAAAGCAATGTGCGGGCATCCGCTTCGGGCGGCGGGGTGAGCGGAAACGCGCGATCAAGGGCCCGAACGGTCAGCGAAGTTGAGTCGGCCGTGTAGAGGTCGGGGTGGTGAACGGGGAGATGAGCGGCGAGCGTCGCGTAAAGTTCGCGGCAGGCGACTTCTGACTCGGGTGAGGCGCGCAGCACGAGCGCGTGCTCGCGCACGAGGAGATCGGCCTTGAGGCGGAGTTGGGCCGCTTGAAGGAGGTCAGGCTCCAGCCACTGGGCGAGGTCGAGGGGTTTGAGTCCCATGGTCGGTTGATAGGGCTCGTCGGTGAAAGGGAAGTAAGGGACGGGCATGGGTGGGGCGGAGGTTGAACGCTGGATTTATTTTCGTTAGCACGACGTGGAGGCGGTGCCTAGGGGAGTTTTTTCTCACTTACAGGTTTATCTTTTTGCAGCGGTGATGTTGGTTTGGGCCATGCAACCTACTCTGCTCGTGCTCGCTGCCGGGATGGGCTCGCGTTACGGCGGCCTCAAACAGATTGATCCGGTCGGTCCATCGGGCGAGACGGTTTTGGATTATGCGGTGTTCGACGCGGTGCGGGCGGGTTTCATGCGCGTGGTGTTTGTGATCCGCGAGGAATTCGCCGAGCTCTTCAAAGCGCAGGTCGCCGCAAAATACGCCGGGCACATCGCGGTCGATTACGTGTTTCAATCGCTCGCGGCGTTACCCGAAGGCTTCGCGGTGCCGGCGGGGCGTGAGAAACCCTGGGGCACGGGACACGCGGTGTGGTGCGCGGGCAAGGTGCTCGACGGCAACTTCGCGGTGATCAATGCGGATGATTTCTACGGCGCCGATTCGTTTGCGCAGCTGGGCGGATTTCTGGTCCCGTTCTCGTCCGGCTACGACCCGATGTCGGGTCACCGGCCGCCGAAGACGACGCTAGCGGAGTTTGCGATGGTGGGCTTCCGGCTGGATCGCACGTTGTCGGAGCACGGCGCGGTGTCGCGCGGGGTGTGCTCGGTAAAGTTTGGGCTGTTAGGCGACATCGTGGAGCAGGCGGGGATCTTGCCCGCCGAGGTGGGCGCCGGAAAAAACTACACGGGCGAGGAAACCGTTTCGATGAACTGCTGGGGCTTTACGCCGGCGGTGTTGGCGGGACTGGACGCGCAGTTTCGCGAGTTCCTGAGTGCGCGGGGCCATGAACCCAAAGCGGAATTTTATCTGCCGGCGGCGGTGGCGGGCATGGTGGCGCGGGCGCAGGCGACGGTGCGGGTGCTGCCGACGGCGAGCACCTGGTTCGGCGTGACTTATCGCGAGGACAAGCCGCGCGTGCAGGCGGCGATTGCCGAGCTGGTCGCAAGCGGGACGTATCCGGCGCGGTTGTTTTGAGCGGCGGAAAGGCTGTCGCTTGACGCGGCCCGAGGTCGTGGGCTCGCTTTCCGGTCTATGGCAACTGCTCCCAATTATCGCACCATGGCCGAGTATTATATCCGAGGCCTCACCGGAGGATTCATCGACGCGGACGAGGTAATCGCTTGGACCGACGGCGTGGTCGTCGAGGCGGCGAAGACGGAAGACTGGATGCTCGATATCTCCTCGGCCAGTCCCGAGGACCGCATGGGCGTGCTGCATCATTTGCATGCCGTGCAGGGCGAGGTCGACGAGGCCGCGCTGGCGGCTCTCTTGGCGGCGAAGAAATAAACGCGGTCCCAAGCGGATTGGTTCGATGAAATTTTCCCGTCCTGAAGCCGATGTGTTTTTGCCTGCCGGCGGCGATGCCGCGCAGGCGCTCGCGCGGACCACGCACCTGTGCGTCATCGCCCATCAGGACGACATCGAGATCAACGCCTATCCGGCGGTGACCGAATGTCTCGGGCGGGCCGACCGGTTTTTCACCGGCGTCGTCATGACCAACGGTGCGGGCTCGGCGCGCACGGGGAAATTCGCCCACGTGACCGATGCCCAGATGCAGGTGATTCGTCGCGATGAGCAACGCGCGGCCGCGGTGCTGGGTATCTATAACTTGCAGCTCCAGCTCGCGCATCCGAGCAGCGACGTGAAGCAGGCCGGCCATGTGGGCGTGACGGCGGACCTCGCGGCGATTTTTGGCGGTTGCCGGCCCGAGGTGGTTTACCTGCACCAGCCGGCGGACAAGCACGACACGCACGTCGCGTGTTTTCTCCGCTGCATCGAGGCCTTGCGGGCGTTGCCGCGCGACCGGCGGCCGGCGCGCGTGCTCGGCGTCGAAGGCTGGCGTGATCTCGACTGGCTCGCGGACAACGAGAAGGTCGCGATGAATGCCAGCGCGAATCCGGAATTGGCGGCAAAACTGGTCGGAGTCTTCGAGTCGCAGATTGCCGGCGGCAAACGTTACGACCTCGCGGCAATGGGCCGGCGGCTGGCCAACGCGACGTTCTTCAATTCGCACGCCACCGACCAGACGAACGCGATCTCGCTTGCGATGGATCTCACGCCGCTGGTGCGCGACGACACACTGAGCGTGCGGGAGTTTGCGCTGGGACATATCGACCGGCTACGGGCGGATGTGGCCGGGCGGATCGCAAAGTTTGGCGGTTAATTTTTAGCCGGAGTCGGCGGGGTTTGAATCGTAAGCGCGGTGTTGATGAAGCCGGGTCGGATCGCGATATCCTGTCGAACTCCGTCGCGCTCGCGATCGCGCCAGCGGGCCGGGGAAGTTCCGGCGATACGCGTGAAAACTCTCGTGAAATGGTGCACCGACGCGAAGCCGGTAAGCTCGGCGATGCGTTTCAACTCATAGTCCGAGTAGCGGATCAGCTGCGTGGCGCGGTCGACGCGGTAGTGCCAGAGCGCCTGGAGCGGTGATTCACGATGGTGCTTGAGCCACACGTTGTGGAGATGGCGGTAGCTGTAGTGCAGGGCAGCGCTTAGGGTCTGCTGGTCGATTGGCTGCGCGCAGTGCTCACGCAGATAGCGCTCCAGGCGCTGCGCGAGGACGTCCTCCGTGCTCACGTGTGTGGCGGGCAGGGGCGGCGGAAGAGGCTTCGGCGCGCGAGCGCCTGCTCCGGCCAGGGCCTCGTCGAGCAATCGTAAAAGAAGTTGGGCGAGCAGCGTTTGACAGAGTTCGTTCGAGCAGGGGCCGTGACAGCGCGCTCCGGCATGGATCGTCTCAAGCAGCGCCACAATTTTTTCGTCGACGCTGGGGTGGAAACTGGCGAGCCGCCGGCATGCGGTGCGCAGATTCGTTCGGTGGAGCAGAAATTTGGTGTCGAGCGTTCGGACCGACTCGTCCGGCCCCGCCGTCAGACTGTGCACCAGTCGCGGGCGGAGAAACAGCATCTGTCCGGCCCCGAAAGGGCGTCGTTCCGGTCCGATGATCGCTTCGCCGGTTCCGCTCACGATCAGGATGATTTGAAAATAGTCATCGTGCGCGTGCGGCGGCAGGTGCCACAGCGGCTCGTAATCATAGCGGGCGATCCACAACGGCTCTACGTCTCGGGTCAGTAGGGGCATGAAAAAAGGTGGGTGCGCGCGATTAATAAAACAAGCGGCTGTTCCCATTCAGACAAATGAAGTTGCGAGTTCGTTGGGCCGCATGAGGCGTCGCACGCCGGGTCGCGCTGGCGATCTCGTTCGCGTTTTTTGTGAGAAATTCGCCACTTCAGACGAGGCGGCTGTGGCGTGCCAGTTGCGGGCCGAGGCTTTTGCTAAGCTACGTATCCGGACAAAAGAGGTTCACGGGTGGACAAAGACAGCGGAGCGACGTTCGCGTACTTTCATTTTTACCTCTCCATGAAAGCGTCCGCTCTGCATAGGCGCATTTGTGGCTCTCCCCAAATTCAACCTCCCGTTTATGCCCCTCCGTATACCCGTTTTCGTTTTTGTTTCGTTCGTGTTGCTCACCGTGTCCCACGCCCAGACCTCGCCCGAGGCAACGCGTTCGCAAGATGTAAATAAAGATGAACCCGTGCGATTGGCTGCGTTTGAAATCAAGTCGGACAAGGATGCCGCTTTTGTCGGCAAGTCCTCGCTGAGCTCGACGCGGATCGCGGTAGATCTGTCGGAGATTCCCCAGTCCGTGAAAGTGCTGAACAGTTCGTTCCTAAAAGCGGTCAGTCCGCTCAACCTGTCTGATGTGTTGAACTACGTCGGCGGAGCGCAAAATGGCGGCCTCTTCGTATCACCGGGCCGCGTAAACATTCGGGGATTTGCCGGCGACGGCGATTATGTCGATGGATTTGCCCCTCCCGCCAGTATCAATCCCGAGTCGGCTTTGTTTGACCGTTTCGAGGTGATCAAGGGACCGTCGACAATTTTCCTGGCGGCGGACGGATCCCCCGGCGGCGTGGTCAACAAAATCACCAAAAGCCCGGTTTCTGTTCCATCCACCACAGTGAGTGCGCAGGTGGGTCGTTTTGATGCGAATAGTGTAAATATCGACAGCACCGGCCCCGTCTTCTCCAGCAGCCGGCTGCTCTATCGCGTGGTGTTGGCCCAACAGTATGCCGATGGTTTTTACGACAACTGGTATGTGCATCGGCTCAGCGTGATGCCGGCGCTGTCCTACCAGTTCAACGAGCAGACGAAGCTGGAGATAAAGGGTCTGGTGGTGCAGGGTCTCAGCGGGGCTTACCAGGGACTGCCGATCGATCCTCGCACTTATAAGGCTTTCGACGTGCCGGATTCGCGCAACCAGTGTGAGGACTCGCCGTATAACTGGCGGCATGACCGCCAAAAGCGCCTATGGTTCAATTTCACATCGCGTCTTTCGGACCTCCTGGCCGTTCGCGTGGGCGGAATGACGGCCAGTAGTCGGAATGATCGGGTCGTGTCGGTGGCGGCCACTTGGAATGAAGCCGGATTGCGTTGGGTGGTTCCCAACTACAACGGCACCCAGCTGATCCCGCGCACCACCAGCGCCGACGATCAACGATCAAACTACCGGAACCTGCAGGCCGATTTGAACTTCAACTTCAAGACGGGGCCGATGAAGCACAACTTGCTCGTAGGTGGTGAGGTTCGTTCCAGTCCCGCCTTCACCGAGACTTTTTCCGGTTCGTCGTCGGCTTGGAATCCATTTGTTAAGACCACGCCGGTGGTGACCGTGAATTATGGGACCATCACGGCCAATCGCTCATTTCACGACACTAGTTCCCGGATCTTTGCGCTCGAGACCTTAAAGCTATTCCAAGAGAGCCTGATTTTGTCCGTCGGCGCCTCGCGGGTTAAGAACACCGCGGACGTCTTCGATGCGCGCACCGGCGTTTTTACAACGGCTCCTTACAGTTCATACACCGATTTGAAGCAGTGGGGTGTGGTTTACAAAGTGCTGCCGCAAATAAGCCTTTTCACCGGCTTCAATGAAAATTTTGCCGTCAATGGGGTGGGAATTCTCAATGGCGCTTCCGGAGTTTTGCCGCCCAAGCAGGGCAAACAATATGAGGTCGGTCTCAAGGGTGATTTTCTCCAGAAACGATTTTCGATGAGTGTTTCTTATTTCGATATTGTGCAGTCTAACAACACGGTGCCCGCCTTTCCGTCCGACCCGGCGAACCCTCGTGTGCTCATTCCCGGGGTAATCTCACGTGGATTCGACGGGGACCTCTCATTTCAAGTTAACCGCAATTTTTACGCGATCGCCTCCTTCTCGCTTTATAACGCGAAATCGGTGCTCGGGCCCGCGGCCGCGAACTTTGTTCAGCCCTACTACAGGAGCATCATCAAAGGGTCTATCCCTGTCCAAAATACGGCCGAACAGGCGGGCAGCGTCTTCGGCGTCTATACCTTCAATGACGGCAAGTTGAAGGGTCTCAGCGTCGGAGTGGGCGGCACTTATCAAAGCAAGAAAGCGATCACCGATGGCGCGAATCAGGTGATGTGGGGCTACTTGCCAGGTCGCACTTTGATAAATGCCAATATCAATTACCGATTGAGCAAACATTGGAAATACGGGATGAATCTCGATAACTTATTCGACGCTGAATACATGTATGCGGTCCGCAGCCAGAACGTGATCATCCCGGGGACGCCAATAAACATTAAGTTCTCGGTTACCTATTCCCTCTGATTGGCCGGCGCCGACCGCGAGCAACCTGCAGAGGCTCACGTTTAACCACCGGGGCCGAGTTTTCAGAAATACCCCAAGAATCTCGAAAGCCTTCTGCCGCGCCGCCCGCGATCATATGGCCCGCGCCCAATCCGGCGGCACTACTATGTGCCGTGAGGTAGCGGGCAGTTCGACTGCCCTCCGCGCCGGAATCTATATATGAAGCTCTCTCCCCTCCTGTGGTTTCTGGCGTTGGGCGTCAGCGGGCATGCCGCCGAGCGGCCCAACATTGTCGTGATGCTCTCCGACGATGTGGGCTACTCCGATATCGGCTGCTTTGGCGGCGAAATCGCCACGCCGAATCTTGATGCGCTGGCTGCCGGCGGCCTCCGGTTCACGAACTTCTACAACACCGCCCGCTGCTGTCCTACGCGCGCCTCACTCCTGACCGGGCTCCACCCGCACCAGGCCGGCATCGGCCACATGTTGAACGACGACGGGGTCGACTCTTATCGCGGTGAACTCAGCCGCCGCAGCGTCACGATCGCCGAGGTGCTCAAACCTGCCGGTTACCGCAATTACATTGTCGGCAAATGGCACCTGACTCCCGGCTACAGTGCCGAGGCGCAGGCGAAGCGCGACAACTGGCCGCTCCAACGCGGCTTCGACCGCTACTACGGCACCATTCAGGGTGCTGGCAGTTTTTGGGACCCGGGTTCTCTGGTGCGCGATAACACCCTCATCACGGTCGCTAACGATCCCGAATATCGCCCGGCCGAGTATTACTACACCGACGCGATCAGCGACCACGCGACGAAGTTTATCCGCGAGCACGGGCGCGACCACGGACGATCGCCGTTCTTTCTCTACGTGCCCTACACCGCTCCGCACTGGCCGATGCATGCGCGCGAGAGCGACATCGCCAAACAGCAGGGCCGCTACGACGCCGGCTATGCCGCGATCCGTGCCGCGCGTTGGGCGAAACAGCAACGACTCGGCGTGGTCGATACCACGTGGGGTGTCGCGCCCACTTCGGGTGATTGGGGCAAGGTCGAGAACAAGGCCTTCGAGGCGCGCTGCATGGAAGTTTACGCCGCCATGCTCACGTCGATGGACGAAGGTATCGGCCGTATCGTCGCCGCGCTCAAAGCCACCGGCCAACTCGAAAACACCGTCATCATTTACCTGCAGGACAACGGCGCGTGTGCCGAGACCAACGGCCGTGAAGGCCCGTTCGCGCCCCGTGGGGCTCAGCCTTCGCTCCCGCCCCTCGCGCCCGACGCGAAGCAATACGGGTTTCTCCCGGCGCAGACGCGCGACGGTTGGCCCGTGCGCAGCGGCTACGGCGTGATGCCCGGCCCCGCCGATACCTACGTCGCCTACGGCCGCGATTGGGCCAATGTCAGCAACACGCCCTTCCGCGAATACAAGCACTGGGTTCACGAGGGTGGCATTGCGACCCCGCTCATCATGCACTGGCCGGCCGGCGTGCCTGCGGCGCGGCGCGGGAAGCTCGAAGCGCAGCCCGGGCAATTGACTGATCTGATGGCTACGTGCGTGGACGTGGCTGGCGCGAAATATCCGACGGAATTTGCCGGCCAGAACATCCACCCACGCGAAGGCGTGAGCCTCCGCGGGGCGATGAACGGCCGCCCGCCCGCAGCCGCCCGCCCGCTGTTCTGGGAGCACGAGGGCAACCGCGCAGTGCGCGTGGGCTCTTGGAAGCTCGTGGCCAAGTTTTCCGGCGGCTGGGAGCTCTACGACCTCGCGACGGATCGCACCGAGCAGCGCGACCTCGCGGCCAAACATCCGGAGCGCGTCCGCGACATGGCGGTGCGTTATGACCGTTGGGCGACACGCGTGGGCGTGTTGCCTTGGCCCATCGCTTCGGCCATCAAGGCCGAAGCTGCCGCGAAAAAGGCTGCGGCCACGCCGAAATATCCCCCGGCTCTTTTTGTACCATGAAAATTTCGCTCATCCCTGCGTTTTCGTTCACGCTTTGGGCTGCCTGCCTCGGACTGCTCACTGCACCCGCGGCCCTCGCCGCGAATCGGCCCAACGTCCTTTTCATCGCCGTCGACGACCTCAACGACTGGATCGGGCTGTTGCGCGGCCATCCGCAGGTGAAGACGCCCCACCTCGATCGTCCGGCTAAGCGCGGCATCACGTTCCCCAACGCTCACCGCGCCACGCCGCTCTGCAACCCTTCCCGCGCGGCGGTGTTCAGCGGCCTCCAGCCGTTTCAAACGGGCGTGCTGGCCAACGACGAGAAAGCCGCCGCGCCCGCCCGCTGATAGTCCTCACGCCGCCCCCATGCGCCCGCTCTCCCCACCGCTCCACGCCGTCAGTTCAGCCGCCCTCGGCGCTGCGACCCTTCGTCGCCTTCTGCCTCTCCTCCTCGCCCTCCTGCCGCTCGCTCCGTCGACCTCTCTGCGGGCCGCCGAAGCGCGAAAACCATTCCAGCCCAACTTCATCGTCATCCTCTCCGACGACCAGAGCTGGGTCGGCACTTCGCAGCGCATGATTCCGGGCAATCCTCAGACGGCCAGCGACTATTTGCGCACGCCGAACATCGAGCGACTGGCGGCGCAAGGGATGATATTCAGCAGCGGCTATTCGCCGGCGCCGTTTTGCTGTCCTACGCGGCGGAGCCTGCAAGTTTCGCAGACGCCGGCCCGGCACGAATATCAACAGGACCGCGAGGGTTGGCCGCCCGTCTACCGGCAGCAGTTGAATATCCCGCGGATGCTCAAGGCGGCCGATCCACGCTACCGCGCGGCGCACTTCGGCAAATGGGATCATCGCTACGACAATGTGAGCCCAGCCGATCAGGGTTACGATGTGAGCGACGGCCTGACGAGCAACGCCACCGGCACCGGCCGCGATGCCGGGGATGCCGTCCTCCACGCAGATCCCAAGCGCGTCGTGAGCGTCACGGATCGCGCGTGCGCGTTTCTTGAGGAGCAAGCGCGTGAGGCGCGGCCGTTTTATCTGCAAGTCTCTCACTACGCGGTGCATCTCGCCATCCAGCACAGCGAGGCGGCGATGGAGCGCACGAAATCGATCACGCCGGGAAAGAAACACAATTTGGTGACGTTTGCCGCCATGACCGACGATCTCGACGCGGGCATCGGCCGGCTCATGGAGAAAGTCCGGGCGCTCGGGCTGCTCGACAACACCTATGTCTTTTTCCTGTCTGACAACGGTGGTCGCACGAGCCTGCCCGGCAGCAAAGACCTCGGGTTCGGCTTGAATCACCCGCTGCGTGGCGGCAAATCGGGCCTGTATGAAGGCGGCATCCGCGTGCCCTTTATCGTGCTCGGCCCCGGCGTGAAACCCGGCAGCGTGAGCCACGTTCCGGTGACGGGCCTCGATTTCCTACCGACAATGGCCGAGCTCGCCGGCTACCAACCGGCGCTGCCCGCGGCGATTGACGGCGGCAGCATGACCGCGGTGCTGCGCAACGCCGGCGTAGGCGAAGTGAAGCGCCAGCGGCCCTATCTGATCTTCCATCAGGCGTATGATCGCAATGCACAGTCCGCGCTGCGCTGGGGCGATTTTAAATTGGTCAAGACGTGGAAAACGGGAAAACTCGAGTTGTTCGATCTCTCGAAAGATCTCAGTGAAGCAAACGACCTCTCCGTGGAAATGCCGGAGAAAACTAAGGAATTGGATCAGGCTCTGACGGCCTTCCTCGCCCAAGTGAAGGCGACGACCATCCAGACCAAGGTCGGGAAGGACGAGTAGGAGAAAGCACTGCGGGCGATCGCGGCGGCACTGGCCACCACGCCAACAAACCGACTAAACCCGAAAAGAAACCGAAGGTGAAATTGAGACTCCCCCAACGAAATCGGAAAACCGGCTGAACCCCAATCATCACGATGAACACACTCCCTGCACTCTTGCGCGGCGTGGCCTTGGCCGCGCTCCTCCCCAATGTCGTTTTTTCCGCCGCGGCCCCGGCGTCGCCCGCCACCAAAGCAGAGGTCATCGAACTCTCGCCCTTCGTCGTCGCCACACAGACTGACAAGGGCTACGCCGCCACCAACACGCTGGAAGGCAGCCGGCTCAATACCGCGCTGCGCGACACGCCGGCGGCGATCAGCATTTTTACGAAGGATCTGCTCGACGATTTTGGGGCCACCACGATGGAGGAAATTCTGCGCTACGATTTGAGCGCCGAGGTGTCCTTCGGCGATGGCGAAGCCGGTGGCACCGGCAACCAAACGAGCAATTTTGCCGAGGGATTTGCGTTCCGTGCCCGCGGCCTCGGTGCCTCGTTTTCGACCGACGGTTTCCGCACCGCCGGCGAACCCAACACCTATAACGTCGAGCGCGTGGGCTCCACCCGCGGCCCCAATGCTATCCTCTTCGGCACCGGCAGCGCGGGCGGCAATTTGAATTTCCGCACCCGCGCCCCGGGACTGGCGAAGAACCTCACCGGCTTCGACTTCAAGGTCGCCAGCGAGAGCACCAAGCGCGCCGCAATCGACGTGAACCGCGTGCTGCTCAAGGACCGGCTCGCGCTCCGCGTCATGGGCGTGTGGGACCGCAAGGGTTCCCCGCAGCCGCACCAATATACCGATTTTCAGGGCATCACGCTCGCTGCCACTTACCGCTTCCGTCGCGACACGGAGCTGACGGTCTCGTATCAGCACGACAAGACGGAGGGCGTGGCCGGTCGCGATTGGAACCACGTCGATAACCTCTCCCGCTTCATCAGCCAGCGGAGCTCCGGCGCGATTCGCTGGAATCCGACGCTCGAGCGTTACGAAGGGGCCAACGGCACCGTGCTTAACGCGACCGTCGCCGGCACCGGTAACATCAATCTGCGCAACGTGCTCGTCTACGGCCCGGACCTCAGCGTCGCCCCGTTGTTTTGGGAAGGCGCCTCCGCGACCGTCAACCGCGTGACGTCCGCGACCAACGCCAGCATCTTCAATACGCTGACCGCGCCCATCGTGCACGAAGGCTTCGAACGCTTCGGCTCCGTCACCTCGACCGGACCGGCCGAATTCGCCGCGGTGACCTACGACAGTCTGTCCGCGATCTTCAATCATCGCTGGACGAAAAATATCTACATGGAGCTGGCCTATAACCATTCGACGCGGGCCACCGATTCCATGATCGGCCAGAACCCGGCGCTGCGCGCCGATCTCAACTACCGCCTGCCGAACGGCAGCCTCAATCCTTACTTCCTCGAAAACGGCTACTACTTCAGCGAGTCCAATCTCCTGCGGCTCAAGCGCACCAACAACAACGACACCCTCCGCGCCTCGCTCTCCTATGAAAAAGATTTGGGTGAGCGCTGGGGCTTTCACCGCTTCGCCGTGATGGGCGAGCGCTACCTCAATGAGGAGTCCCGCCTCCGCACCCACGAGGCTTGGGCTAACCGGCCGTTCGGTGGTTTTCCCGAGGACGCCGCCAATCGCGTCACGCGCCGGCGCTACATCAAGATCGTCGGCCCGTCGGCCGATTACACCAGCGGCTATCAGCCGGGCAACCCGGCTAACCTCGAAAGGTTCACGTCGAGTTTCCCTGCCGTCGGCGCGATGACCACCGCGTGGGTCCCGCGCAACGCCCTCGATTTCGACGACGAAATCACGACGGACTCCCTCATGGCGGTCATGCAAAACTACTTTTTTAGCCGCCGGCTCGTCACCACTGTCGGTGTCCGCGACGACTCGATCACGGCCGAAGGACCTCGGGTCGTGCGCGACGCTACGACCGCTTTCTGGCGCTTCGCCACGCCCGCCGACAAGGCCGCGTTTGCGCCCGTCGGCAAAGACTGGTTTTCGAGCGAGACGATCAGCGGCCTGCGCAAGTCGATCGGCGGTGTCTTTCACGCGACCAGCCATTTTTCGCTCACCGCGAATTACTCCAGCGGCGTCGAACTGGGTGATCGCAACCGAACCATTTTGCCGAACGAAGAAACCCCGCCGCCCGTCAACGGCCAGGGCTACGACTACGGCATTGCCTTCAGCTTCCTCGAAAACCGGATCAGCGGCTCGATCAAAGCCTACGAGACGCAGAGCAAAGGCGAGCGCGCCCAGGCCGGCGAGCAGGTCTTTGTGCAGCCTAATAACGACGTGATGACATCCTACGATTACTACTATCGCCAGGCCGGCCTCACCCCGCCCGCCGCGCTTACGACCGCCTACATCAGCACGGCCGACGCGTATCTGGGCGATCGCAAGAGCAACGGTTACGAGTTCGAACTCTTCGCCAATCTCACCCGCAACTGGACCCTGCGCGCGGGCTATGCCTACACCGACCGCACCACCACCAACGTCTACAACGAAGGCGTGCCGTGGTGGGCCGGGCGCGTGGCCAT
>NSIG01000030.1 GCA_002737275.1 Opitutia bacterium | reverse complement strand
GTCGGGCAGCGCATCGCCCAGTCCGATGCCGAGCTCACACGGCTACGCCTTGAAGATCAGCAATCCTACGGGAACCGGCCGCACAAGGCCAACCTGTGGACGCGCTACACTCTCAGTTCTGGACAACTCAAGGGCCTCGCGGTCGGCGGTGGCTGGCGCTACCAAAGCGGCAACGTGGCCGGCGTGCAGGTGTCGACCGAGCGTCAGTTGATCGGCAACGCCCGCTCCATCGGCGATCTGTTTCTCCAATATAAGACCAAGGGCCTCGCGGGAATCTGGCCGAAATCGGCCAGCGTCACCTACCAGCTCAACATCACCAACGTACTCGATGATCGCACGATCACCGCCACCAAGCTCGATATCGACAGCGTTTCCAACGTGGTCTTCGTGCGTCGCGGCTTCCGCGAAGATCCGCGCGCCTTCGCGTTCTCGCTGCGAACCGACTTCTAATCCGCTTTTGCCCGTGTCTCACCTCCTGCGCCGCCTCATCGTCATCGTTGCTTCCGTCGCCCTCGCCGGTTTGACCGTCACGCGGGCAGCCGAGGCTCCGCGCACCATTTCGCTTCGGGCCGACGCCTTGGTGGCCGCGCGGGCCGAACTTGCGGGTGGTGACGTGCGTCGAGCGGCCCCGCTCGCCCGGCTTCGGGCCGAGGCCGACAAGCTCCTGCAGCGCAAACCCGCCTCGGTGCTCGACAAGACGCTCACTGGCGCGAGCGGCGACAAGCACGACTATTTCAGTTTCGCGCCCTACTGGTGGCCCGACCCGAAGAAACCCGACGGACTCCCCTATATCCGCGATGACGGCAAGTTGAACCCCACCGCACGCAAGGGCACCGACCGCACGGCCTTCGGCGACACGTGCACGGCGGTCGAGACTCTTGGCTTGGCCTACTTCTTCACGGGCGACGAGCGCTATGCGCAGAAGGCCGCGGTGCTCACGCGCACCTGGTTTCTCGATCCTGCCACGCGCATGAACCCGAATCTTGAGCACGCCCAAGCCATTCCCGGAATCAATCACGGCCGCGGGATCGGCATCATCGAGTCGCGAGGCCTCCTCAATTTGATCGATGGCCTCGCGCTGCTCGCCGGCTCGCCCGCGAGGACGGCGCAAGACGCCACCGCGATGGCCGCGTGGCTGTCGGCGTATTACGGTTGGCTCACCACGAGCAAAAACGGCCGAGACGAAGCCGCGGCGGAAAACAACCACGGCTCGTGGTGTGACGTGCAGGCGGTGGCGCTCGCGCTTGCCCTCGGCCGCACCGACGACGCGAAAAAAATCCTCGCGGCGGCGCCGGCCAAGCGCATCGCCCGCCAGATCGAATCCGATGGCCGCCAGCCCCTTGAACTCGAGCGCACCAAATCCCTCAACTACTCGCTCTTCAATCTGGAAGCTTTGCTGCTCCTCGCGCGCTTCGGCGAAAATGTCGGGGTGGATCTGTGGGGGTTTTCGACAGCGGATGGTCGCAGTCTGCGCGCCGCGCTGCGCTACGTCGCGCCCTTTGCCGATCCGGCGAAGCAGTGGCCCAAACAGGACATCGAAGCCGCCGATCGCGTGCGCCTGCTGCCCCTTTTGGTCGAAGCGCTGCGCCACGGCGACGATCCGCAATTCCGGCAGCCCCTCTTAAACTTTGGCCGTCGGGCGGCCCTCGCCGAACGGTGGCGACTCTGGTCTCCACCCGCTCCCTGACTGATTTCGTCTTCAATACTTATCTCATGCCCCGCCTACTCCGCGCCTGCGACAACCGCAATCAGCCTTTGGTGCAACTCCGCGACGGCGCCCTCGAGCTCAGTTACTTCAACCGGCTGTATCTTCACGCCGGCGAGTCGCACACCCTTGAGGTTCCCGGTTGCGAATTGCTCTGCGTCGTTTTGTCCGGCCAAGCCGGGATCGGGGTCGGCGGCACCTCGTTCGAACGCGTCGGTCGCCGCGCGGGGATTTGGGACGGCCCGGCGGACTCGGTTTACTGCGGCACCCACTCGCCCGTCACGGTGCGCGCGCGGCGCGACGGCACGGAGATCGCGGTGGCGGGCGGAGTTTGCGCCGGGGCATTTGCGCCGTTTCGGATCACGCCGGAAGAAGTGGAGATTGTCGAAGTCGGCTCGGCGGCGACGCATTCACGGCGGCGGATCTTTCATATCCTCGGTCAGAACGCCACGGGCCGCGCCGGGAATCTGCTCGTGAGCGAACTTTTTGCCGATGCCGGGTGTTGGTCGGGCTATCCGCCGCATAAGCACGCTACGGAGCGTCCGCCCGAGGAGACGGCGTTTGAGGAAATTTATCATTACCGCTTCCGGCCGGAGACGGGTTTCGGCGCGCAGTTTTGCTATGAAGAGCAGGCCGGGGTGCCCGACGCGGCCACCCCGCAAGTCGTCATGACGCGGCACGGCGACACGTTTTTGGTGGATCGGGGCTATCATCCAACGGTCGCATCGCCGGGCCATGAGGCGTATATCTTCACGATCTTGGTGGGGGCGCACCAACGCTCGCTCGTGCAGTCGTTCGAGCCGCAGCACCGGCACCTGATGGCAAAGATTCCGGGCATCGACGCGATGCGGAGTAAGTTCAAATGAGGGCGGCTCCGCGCTACTTCCGGCCGGGAACCGGCTGACCACCGCTAGGCTTCGGAATTTTTAACCACGAATGGCTTCGCTGCCGCTACGCCTTGAAAGTGGGTTTCGCCTGATCGGCTCCACTGGGAGTTTCGGGCCGGCTGATCGTCGGCAGGTGCCCTTGACCAAAGATGATGGGGCGAAGACGGCACCGTTTCTCCCTTCGCAAACTGTAAGGAACTTCCAAAGGTCCGACCGGCACCCGGGGCTTCGGGCCGATTTTTTCCATGACGCCAAAATCTTCACTCTTTGATCTCTCGGGGCGCACGGCGCTCGTTACCGGTTCCAGCCAGGGCATCGGGCTGGCGTTGGCGCGAGGCCTCGCCGAGGCCGGCGCGGCGGTCGTGCTCAACGGCCGCGATGCGGCGAAGCTCGAGGCGGCGGCCGCGGGTTTGCGGGCCGCCGTGCCGGGTGCGCGCGTGACGACCGCGGCGTTCGACGTGACCAATTCGGAGGCGATCGAGACGGCGGTGGCGCGGATCGAGGCCGAGTTCGCGCCGATCGATGCTCTCTTTAATAACGCCGGGATTCATCAGCGCTCGCCGCTTGCGGAAATGTCCGAGGCGCAGTGGCGCGAGGTCCTCGACACGAATCTCACGAGCACCTTTCTCGTCGCGCGGGCGGTGGCGCCGCGGATGATCGCGCGCGGTGCCGGGAAAATCATCAACACCTGCTCGGTGATGAGCGAGGTGAGCCGGCCGACGATCGCCAACTACGCGGCGGCGAAGGGCGGCCTGAAAATGCTCACGCGCGCGATGGCCGTCGAATGGGCGAAGCACGGTCTCCAGTGCAACGGGATCGGGCCGGGTTACATTATCACCGAGCTGAACCGCGCGTTGGTCGAGAACACGGAGTTCAACCGGTGGATCTGCAGCCGCACGCCGGCGGGGCGTTGGGGGCAGCCGGAGGAGCTGGTCGGCGCCGCGGTGTTTTTGGCGTCGGCGGCGTCGAACTTTGTCAACGGGCAGATTCTTTACGTGGACGGCGGTCTGCTGGCCGCGATCTGAGCGGGAACCATAACGGCGCTATTGTAGGAGCGAGCTTGCTCGCGATTTTGGAGCGGGAATCGCTCCTTCGGAAATCGCCGGCAAGCAGGCTCCTGCAGCAATCATCCATACGCCTGGCAGCCGATTATTTGAGGCGGAGCACGGCGGTGACGGGATAGTGATCGGACGGAAATCGGCCGTCGCGCGCGGTGCGGTCGATGGCGGCGGCGGCGGTGGTGAAATCGGCCGTGTGAAAAACAAAGTCGATACGCGAGCCGGCGGTGCCGCCTTTGAAGCCGTTGAACGTAAGTTCGCTGGGCGTGCGGGTCGGATACACGGCGCGAAAGGTGTCGATCCAGCGGATCGCTCCCGGGGTGGTCGGGCGGGTCAGCACGGCGTAGGCGGGGTTGTCTTCGTTGATGTTGAGATCGCCGGTGAGGATCGCGGGCAAATTGGCGGCGATGAGCGGCAGCCGCGTGGAGATGACGCGGCTCGCTTCTTGGCGCGCGATGACGCCCCGGTGGTCAAAATGGGTGTTGGCGAAAAGAAACTCGCGGCCGGTCGCGGTCTCGCGGAGGCGCACCCAACTGCAGAGGCGGGTGAGGGCGGCGTCCCAGGATTTACTCCCGGGAATCTCGGGCGTCTCCGAAAGCCAAAAGTCACCGCTGGCGACGGCGGTGAAGCGAGATTTGCGGTAGGCGATGAGAGACCACTCGCCTTTGCGTTTGCCGTCGTCGCGGGCCACGCCGGCGAAAGCGTAGCCGGAAAGTCGTGCGGTGATCGCGTCGTGCTGGACGGCGAGGACCTCTTGGAAGCCGACGAGATCGGGGCCGAAGGCTTTGACCGTATCGAAGAAAAATTCGGTGCGCTTCGACCACGCGTTGGCGCCATCGGACTCGGTGGCGTAGCGGATGTTGAATGACATCACGCGCAGAGGTTCGGCGGCGTGGGCGGTGGTGGCGGCGAGGGCGAAAAGGGCGAGGGCGCGGAGAAGAGAAGGCATGCGGGCTTTTGAAAGCGGGTCGGCGCGATGGCAATGTCGCTTCAGGAATTTACATCCGGCGGGGCGAGCAGGTTTGCCCCGGGGGCGACATACGAACTTGATGGGATTCATGTTTACCTGGCTTCGCTTGATTTCCATGGGCGCAATCCTCGGCGGGTGGCGGGTGGGTTGGGTGCTTGTGTTGGGGTGCGGCGCCTCGGCTGCGCCCGCCTCCGGATGAGGCGGAGTTAATCAGGCTGACGCGCGAGTTTGAGTGAGCGCTTGAAGGCGCGGGAGATGCGGCGGTGTTGGGCCGGGTGTTGCACCCGGATTACATCGAGCGGCGTTACGTCCTTACGCGGACCACGGGCTATGCGGATCGGTTTCGTCTCAACACGGTGCAATTTGAGGCGGGTGTGAAGCTCTTGGAGCTACCGCTGATGGTGTGGTATCGCTACGGTTACAATCGCGACCTCACCGACTACCCCCGACGCGATCACAGCTTCGGCCTGATGCTCTCGTTTTACAGCCTCTAAGTCCGACCGCCAGCCGGCGTTCAGGCGAGTCTGCGTTCCCGGGCCACGAACCAAAGGGGCTCATGGTCGTCGTCGAGCACGGGCGTGATCTCGATCTCGGCGACGTAGGCTGTGCCGTTTTTGTGGTAGTTGACCAAGGTTTCGCAGACGGACCGGCGCTCGGTGAGGGCGTTGCGGATGCGTTGCACGGCGGCCGGATCGGTTTTGGGGCCTTGTAGTATTTGGCCGGGTTTCCGGCCGGCGAGTTCGGGGAGGGAGAAGCCGCACATCGCGCTGAAAGCGGGATTGAGCCATTCCACTCGGCCTTGCGGATCGGTGACGATCATGGCGGCTGCTGGGTTGGGTGCGGAGCGGGTCTCGAGGGACGACAGGATTCGGGTCTTGAGATCGGATGGAAGGGCGGCGGCCGGACACGGGTCGGTGAGGGCCAGGGCGGCCGCGACTTGGCTCAGGTCGGCGACTTCGGCGCGGAGTTCCGGTTGAAATTCGAGCACCAGTTCAAATACGTCCCGCTCGGCCGCCGGCATCGTGCCCGCGACATAAAGCGTGGCGCGGGTGGTGAGAAGTTTGGAGAGCATCCCGGGAAGGAGGCAGAAATTTTGCCCACGTCAAATTCCCGGCACCCGAGAGCCGGCGGCGGGCGGTAGTTCAATGCCGCCGAGGGTGGCGTAGAGCTTGATCACGGCGCTATCGTCTTCGCCGCCGTGGCCGGCGGCGGCGGTGTCGAGGTAGAGTTGATGGGCGGCGGTCGCGAGCGGAAGGGGAAAGCCGAGTTGCCGCGCGGCCGCGAGCACGATGCCGAGATCTTTGATGAAGACGTTGACCGCCGAAAGAGGCGTATAGTCGCCGGCGAGGATGTGGGGCACGCGGTTGGCAAACATCCAACTCGAGCCGGCGGAACTGCAGATCACTTCGTAGAGCCGTTGTGGATCGGCGCCGGCGCGGATGCCGAGGGCGAGGGCCTCGCAAGCGGCGGCGATGTGGATGCCGGCGAGGTGCTGGTTGACCATCTTGACGGTCGAGCCGATGCCCGCGCGATCGCCGAGGCGAAAGACTTGGCCGGCGACGGCGTCGAGTAATCCGCCGGCGGCGGCGAAGGCGGCGGGACGACCCGAGGCCATGACCGTCATTTCCCCGGCAGCGGCTTTGACTGCGCCGCCGGAGACCGGGGCGTCGATCAGCCACAGGCCGGCCGCCTCGAGACGGGATTCCCAGTGCGGTGGTAACGCTGGATCAACGGTGGCGGAGGCAAACACGACGGAACCGGGCTTCAAGTGGGCAGCGAGGCCGGTGGCGTCGAAGAGCACTGCTTCGGATTGGGCGGCGTTGACGACGAGGAGCTGCACCGCGTCGCACACCCCCGCGAGTTTCGCCACACTGCCGGCGATGCGCCCGCCGGCGGCGGCCACGGCCGCGCAGGCCGCGGGGTTAAGATCGAAGCCCCAGGTGGGCACGCCGCGTCGAAGCGCCGAAAGGGCGGCACCGCGTCCCATCGAGCCGAGTCCGATGATGCCGAGAGTGGTGGGGATGGGCATAAAAGAAGAAAGGGTGCGGAAACCGTTGCCGAACGAATGGCTGCAGCGAACGCGCCGGAAGAAATCGGTCAACGGGCGAAAACTCCAAGCTCGCGCCGGCCCCCGGCGCTTCTTCAGCTAAGGGAACTATCGTTCCCCCACCTATGAAACACCTCCTCGTTGCTTGCTTATTTGCTCTCACTGCGATCGTGCGTGCCGCTACGCCGGCGACCGCCCCCAACATCGTCTTCATTTTCTCCGACGATCACGCCTATCAGGCGATCAGCGCCTACGGCGACGGGCGGAAGTTGATCGAAACGCCCAACATCGACCGACTCGCAAGACAAGGTATGCGCTTCGACCGCTGCCTCGTCACGAACTCCATCTGCGGTCCGTCGCGGGCGACGATTCTCACGGGAAAATACAACCACCTGAACGGCTTCGTAAACAACTCGAACTCCACGTTCGACGGCGCGCAGCTCACGTTCCCCAAGCTCCTGCAAAAGGCGGGCTATCAGACGGCCGTCGTCGGCAAGTGGCACCTCGGCTCCGATCCGACCGGCTTTGATTTTTGGCAGATTCTCCCCGGGCAGGGCATTTACTATAATCCGCCGATGATCAAAATGGGCGAGAAGGTGACCGTGCCCGGTTACGTGACGGATATCGTCGGCGCTGTGTCGATCGACTGGATCAAGAACCGCGACAAGACGAAACCGTTTCTCCTGATGAGCCAGCACAAGGCACCCCACCGCGAGTGGGCGCCGGCCCTCCGGCATCTTGGTTTCGACGGCGACCGGGTCTATCCCGAGCCGGCGACGCTGTTTGATGATTACGCCGGGCGCGGCATCGCCGTCCGCGATCAGGACATGACGATCGAGAAAACGTTTACCGACCGCGACGCCAAGCTCGCGGTGCCGCCCGGTCTGACCGCCGAGCAACGGGTGGCGTGGGACGCCTACTACGAACCGCGCAATGCGAAGTTCCGCGCCGCCAATCTCACGGGCAAGGACCTCGTGCGCTGGCGTTATCAACGCTACATGCACGACTACCTCGCGACGGTGAAGGCCGTCGATGAGAACGTCGGTCGGTTGCTCGATTTTTTGGAAAAGGAAGGTCTCATGGAAAACACGATTGTCGTCTATTCGAGCGACCAAGGCTTCTTCCTCGGCGAGCACGGTTGGTTCGACAAGCGGTGGATCTTTGAGGAATCGGTGCGCACGCCGCTGATCGTGCGCTGGCCAGGTGTGACCAAGGCCGGATCGGCGAGCCCGGCGCTCGTCTCCAATCTCGATTTCGCGCAGACCTTTCTCGACGCGGCGGGCCTGCCGTCGCCCACGGAGATGCAGGGCCGCAGCCTGCGGCCGATCTTGGCGGGGAAGGCGCCGGCGGACTGGCGCACGGCGTTCTACTACCAGTATTTTGAATATCCCGCGCCTCACCGGGTGCGACCGCACTACGGCGTGATCACCGATCGCTATAAATTGGTGCGGTATTTCGGCACCGGCGAAGACTACACGGAGCTCTACGACCGGGAAAAGGACCCGAACGAAGTGAAGAGCATGTGGGGCGATCCGGCCTATGCGGCGACGACGGCGGACTTGGAAAAGCAACTCGCGCGGCTACGCACCGAATTGAAAGTCCCGGAGACGGTGCCCGCGAGGTGGCTGGGGAATGCAGGAGCGGGTGGCGGCAAGAAGAAGGCGGGGCCGGCGGCACCGTAAGCCGGCGGCGGAGTTTCATCCGCCCCGCCTCAATCTTACGATGAAAACGCATCTTTGTTTGGCCCGCCTTTGGCTTTCCGTTTCGCTCTTCGGGCTCGGCCTCAGCCCGGTTATGGCCGCTGCGAATTCAACGACGCCGGTCGTGGCTCCGCCGTTGTTCACGGATCTCGGCTCGCATTCGCGGATTATCTCGGGCGCGAAACCCGAGACTCAGCGTTATTTCGACCAAGGCGTGGCATTCGTCACTGGGTTCAACCACGACGAAGGTCTGCGTGCGATGCAGCACGCGACGCGCCTCGATCCCGAGTGCGTCCTGGCGTGGTGGGGCGTGGCGTTGGCCTGCAGCCCGCACATCAACGGCACCGGCGTTTCCGCCACGCGGGCCAAGCTGGCTTGGGAGGCGCTGGCGCAGGCGCAGAAGTTTTCCGCGGCGGCGACCGCGCCGGAGCAGGCGTTGATTCGGGCGATGGCTACCCGGTTCGCCGGCGACGAAAAAGCCAAACGACGTCCGCTCGACGAAGCCTACGTCGTCGCGATGCGCGAGGTCTATCAAGCCCACCCGGGCGATGCCGACATCGCGGCGTGGTTTGCCGATGCCATGATGATGCTACGGCCTTGGGATTTGTGGAAAAAGAACGGCGAAGCGCATCCGGGCACGGAGGAAGCATTGGCCGCGCTCGATGAGGCGTTGCGGCTCAACCCGCGACATCCGTTGGCCAACCATCTCGCGGTCCACGCCCACGAGGCATCGCCGCAGCCGGGCCGGGCCGATGCGGCGGCCGATCGGCTGCGGGATCTCGCGCCGGGTCTCGGGCATCTGGTGCACATGGCCGCGCACATCGATGTGCGCCGGGGCCGTTGGGACGAGGCGATCCTCGTCAACACGAAGTCCATCGCGGCGAACCGGCGCTACCGTGAAATCATCGACCGGCCGTTGAGCGGTTACTTGGGCTACATGGGCCACGACTATCATATGCTCACCTACGCCGCGATGATGAGCGGGCGCAGCCGGCTCGCGGCGCAGACGATGCGTGATCTTTTTTCGGAGATGCCGGCCGAGTGGCCCCGTGAAGGCGCGATGGGCGACGGGTATTTTGCAATGCACTTCGAGGTGATGAAACGTTTCGGCCAATGGGACGAGATTTTGGCCGCGCCGGAACCAATTGAGAAATATCGGCACGCCCGCGTGTGGCGGTTTCTGGCGCGGGGCATTGCGTTGGCCGCGAAAGGCGATCCGGTGGGCGCGCGGGCGGAGGAGCGGGCGTTCGTCGAGGCCCGGGCGAAGGTGCCGGAAAAAGCGGAGTATCGGAAAAATCCGCTGAACGACGTTCTGGAAATCGCGGCGCGGCTGCTCGTCGGGGAAATTCTTTTGCGCGAAGGAGAGATCGAGGCCGCGCTGGCCGCGCTGCGGGAAGCGGTCGAGCGCGAGGACAAGCTGCGCTACGCCGAGCCGCCCGCGTGGGCGCAGCCGGTGCGCCACGCGCTCGGGGCAGCGTTGCTGCAACGGGCGCGGCTCGCCGAGGCGGAGGAAGTGTATCGGGAGGATCTCGCGCGGACGCCGGACAACGGCTGGTCGCTCTTCGGCCTCGCGCAGGCCCTGCGTCTGCAAAACAAAAATCCGGCGGAGGCGGCGGATCTGGAGGCGCGGTTCAAGCGCGTTTGGGCCAAGGCCGATATGACGCTGACGTCGTCGTGCTTTTGCCTGCCGGGAAATTGATGCTCGGCGCCGCTTCCTTGACCCGGCCAAGTGCGGGCGCGATCACTGTCGGCTTGTCTTCGGCCGAACGCATTAAACAGGGCTACGAGCGGTTTCCTTATCCGGGGAGCGACGTGGCGGCGCTCAGCCAGCGCGGCGGCTCGATGCCGGCGCTGCGGTGGATGCTGGGGATCGGTCGGCCGGGGAGCGCGAAACCGCGGCGCGTGTTGATCGCGGGGTGCGGCACGGGCGTCGAGGCGTTCCGACTGCGATTGGCGCTGCCGCAGGCGGAGATCGTGGCGGTGGACTTCAGTCCGCGGTCGATCGCCGTGGCGCAGAAGTGGGAGCGGTCAGGAAAGTTTGGGCGACCGATCCGATTTTTGGTCGGAGATCTGACGGCTGGGAATTTGCGGAAAGAGATCGGCGGGGACTTTGATCTGATCACCTGTCACGGGGTATTGAGTTACATCCCGAAACCGGAGCGGGCGCTCGTCGTGCTCGCGACCTGCCTCGCGACGGACGGGGCGCTTTACCTGGGCGCCAATGGCGCGGGGCATCCCACCGTGGCGTTGCGGCCGTGGCTGGAGACGTTCGGTCTCACAGTGACGGGGATGAAAGAAGAGCGGCGGTTGCGCCAGTTGCTCCGGCTCTGGGACGCGTTGCACGACGACGACCTCGGCGAACTGGCGACGATGCCGGCGAGTTATCTGGCGAGCGATATCTGCGGGGCGTGGTTCAACAATTGGTCGCTGGAGCGGTGGCGGGCGGCGGCGCGTCGTGCCGGTTGGGAAGTCGCGGGCACGGCGGTCTTGCCGGCGGCGCTGCGGTTGACGATGGACGAAGGGCGCGAGCGGCCGCTGTTTCCGGCGGGCGTGGGCAAATTATCGGAGCGACTCGATCAGGTGCGCCCGGCCGGATTTCACCGGATCATGCTGCGGCGGGCGGCGGCGATGAAGACGAGCGGGCTGGCGTGGACCGGACTCTACACCGTGAAAGTTTCCGGGGGCGTGGCGCGCTTCTTCAGCGCAACGCTCGGCGTGCGGTTCGAGGAAACGCTGACGACGCGGCAGGCGGAGGCGTTGCGGACGTTGGCCGAAAGGAAGAAAACGTCGAGGGTTGCGGAAAACGCCTGGGTGCGGAGTGACGCAGGCCGGCGGATGCTCTGGCGCTGGCGCGCGCTCGGCGTGGTGGCGGGGTGATAGGGCTAAGATTCGGACGCGGGTTTCGGCGACTGGCCCTACACGCCGGAGCCTACTCGGGGACGAGTTCGGCGACGATGGGGCGGCCGACGCTGCGGCGGATGGATTCGAGATTTTCACGGATGAGGGCGCCCATCGATTCGCAGCGCAGGTAGGCGTCGCGGCCAAAGTGTTCCGCGAGGCCGGCGCGGAGGGCGTGGACCTTCTCGATCGGGGCGATGGGATCGCGGGCCATGTCGTGCAGCAGCAAGCTCAGGCGCTCGGCGGCGAGGCCGGCGCGTTGTAGAATAAGGGTGTGTTCTTCGCGGACGTATTGTTGGGCGGTTTCGGGGCGGATGTGCTGGGTGCAAAACAGCGCGAGCGGCGTGTTCTCTGGAAAAAACTGTGGGAGGTAGAAATTCTTGCGACCGTTGTAGCTCTGCTGGTCGAAATCCATGGCGCGGATCCGGACCTGCCAGTCGTCGAAGTCGGGCGTGAGCAAGACGACAAAGTTATACGAACGCATGTCGCCGAGCAGGCGGATGAAGCAGCGCTCGTTGAACTTCACGAGCTCCTTGGCGATGCGGATAGGGCGAAGGTCGGGGCGGTTGAGCCAGCGCTCGATAAATGCGTCGCCGGGGAGTCCGATGATGTGCTCCTCGATGAGCGTGGAGCCGTGGGTGATGTAGTTGATGCGGTTCGGGGAGAGCAGATGTTCGAGCTCGAGGCCGTAGATGCGCGAGGCGTCCGCTTTTTTTACGTAGAAGTAGTCCTGATTGTCGTTGTAGGCGTTGACGATCCGGATGCGGAACGGAGTGGAGTTTCCGAACGTGCAGAAGTCGATGCGATCGACGTAGAGGTGCTTCATCACGGAGAGGTCGCCGTCGACTTTCAGGAGGGCGTAGACCTGTTTCAGCGCGTCGTTGAGTTCGCGCATCTCGGTGGAGTCGTAGATGACCGTTTCCCAAAGCGTGGGCCGCCCCTTTTCGTCGGTCAGAGCAATGCCCTCGCGAAAGCTGCGGAGGCGTTCGTAGGTGACGGAGAGATCGCGTTCGCGTTTGTAGCGCCGGAGATAGCCGAGGAGATCGGGGCCGATGGGGAACGAAGGTTTCTTTCGCGTCACGATGGTCGCCATGGGGACAGGTTCAGGCGCGGCGGAACGCGAGGCAATGCTGGGGCGTCGCGCTTATTGGCTTTTGCGCTACGGGTGGAAACGGAGTCCAGCACGCTCATGACGAGACGGGGCCTGATCCGATGGCTGGTGCTGGTGCCGCTCGCGCTGCCGGCACGGGCGCGCGGGCGGGCGATCGCGTGGGAGAACCGGCGGGGCGGCGGATTGGGCCGGTGGTGAGGGAGGCGCGGGGAATGCCGGCGGCAGCGGGGTTGAGGCGGCCGCCCTTGGCGTCGAAGGCGAGATGGCCGAGAGGACTTTGGTAACGGGCAGTTCCGAGCGGGTGGCGACCGCTCGTTTCAGGTCGACACTTTGGCCGATGAAGGCGTCGCCCGCATTGTAGCTACGGCGTCGATCCGCCGCGTGGCCGCAGACAAAATCACTTTGCTGAGCGTTTCTCGGGATATCCCCACGGTAGAGGGCCTTGACGCGGAGGTTCGGCGAAGCGGCGGCGGAGAATCGTGAGCGCTTGGGCTTGAAACTCTGTTCCGTACTGAAAGATGGCGCCCTCAGCCTTGAGCTGGCGCTGCAGATCTTCGATATTGACGTCTTGCACCGGCGCGTGAGCGCGGATTGCCAGCTGCGCGGCGATGCCCGCGGCATGTCCGAGCATCATGTATTGGGGCTCCATGCGCATCGAAGAATAGGCCGCGTGGGTGGCCGAGAAGCAAACCGGCACCAGCAAGTTGGTGATCTCCTCGCGCTGGGGGGTGAGAACGCGGTAAGCGATGTGGTACGGGTTCACCGAAGCTGAGACCTGGAAGTCGCCCTCGTTTTCGACAAATCCGCGGTCGTTGACGAAGCGTTGCACGTTGTGCGAGTCCGCGCCGTAGCTGCCCATGGCGATGGCGTCGGGCTTTACGAGGTCGGTTTGCAGGTCTTTTTGCGTGGCGACGAATGGTCCGACCATGCGGCGCGCCTCGCGGATATACAACTGGTGGGGCCAGTGGCCGGTATCGACGAATTCATCCTTCGGCAGTCCCCATTCGCGCACCTGCGCCTGGAGTTCCTTCGGCACGCGGGGATCATTGGCCAAGAACCAGTAAAAGCCCTTTTGGTAGTCCTCGTGGTCTCGCCAGATGCGGGCGCGGGTGGCGTAGTCGCCGTCCGGATAATCGTAGTTCTTGCCGATATAGTCGCTGGAGAATCCGCCCCGGTTATTCCAATCGGCTTTGCCGTTGGGGATGACGCGGAGGAGGTTGATCTCGTTAATATCGAGCGGTCGGCCCAAGTAAGGGGTCATCTTCGTGAGGTAGATAGCCAGCAGTTCATAGCGCTTGACGTCGTAGTTGTCGGGCTTGGGCCAAGGGACCCGGTTAGCCGCAACATTGGTGGCGACGACGCGGAAGTTGTACGCCTGAATCCGCTGGTCGGCGGTGCCGGGTTCTCCGCGTGGCGCTCCGGAGACTTCTGGCAGGAGCGTGCCGTCCGCTGTGCGTGCAGGGATCTCAACGGCAAACTGGTGGCTGGGGGTGAGGGCGCGCACGCCGGCAAGGCTCTCGCCGTACTGCGCGGTGCTTTCGCGGCCGGTGGTATAGTTGACCTTTGATTGCGCCATCAGGTCGCCTTCATACGAGGTATCCACGAAAATTTTCCCCTGAAAGCGGATGCCATTCTCGGTGGTGATTTCGATGATCCGGGTCCCTTCTTTGCGCACGCCAGTTTTCTCGCGGAGGCGGTGGCGCTCGAGTAGGGTGACGCCGGCCTCTTCTAGCATCTCGCGGAAGATGGCTTCGGCGACCTTGGGTTCGGGCATCCAGGCGAGTTCCTGATGATGGCGGTTGAGGGCGTAGTGGCGGCCGGCGCGAAAATAGAATTCGAGGGCGAGTCCGCCGATCACTTCCCGCTTCCCTGTATCAGTGCCGGAGAGTCCGCCGCTGACGAGTCCGCCGACATGGTCGCGCGGCTCAAGCAGGAGGGTTTTGAGCCCTTGGCGCGCGCCTGCAACGGCGGTTGTAACACCGGCGGCGCTACCGCCGTAAATCACAAGGTCGTAGCTTTGCTGCGCAAAGGACGACGCGGCAGCTAGGAAAAAAACGAACCGAATTTTGCTGATCATAGTTGTGGTTAAAAAACTCGGTTTTTTGGGGAATGGATGCGTAGGAGCCTTAATTCCAACCGCTATTGATAATCAAACGTTAGATTGGAGCGCCGCGATTTACTTCATCGGTGAGCCAGCCGGGGATGAGGCCGGCGATGGCGGCCGGGGTGGACCAAGGCCGGATCGGAAAGCCAGCCCCGCCTTGATCGCCCGAGCAGGTTTGGGCGTCGGGCCTACTGCACGACGACGGACGCGTCTTCGATGATGAGCGGGTATTTGTAGCCGCTGCCAAAATCGCGGTCGATGCCGAGCTTGCCGGTCACGAGCACGAGGTCGCCGACTTTGACCGTGACGGCGGTGGTGACGGTAAGGTCGTTGGTGCCGGGGGCGCCGGAGCCGTCTTGGATGTGCAGCCAGTTTTTGCCGAGAATCTGGGCATTGTATTTCACGACGCGCGCGCGGATGGCGACGGGTTTGCCGGCGAACTTCGTTTTGCCGGTGATGACTTCGGCGACGGTTTGACCGTTTTCGGCGCGCTTGATGCCGGTGAGATCGGGCGCGGTCTTCGCCGGCATCGTCGAGCGCCCGGATGGTAGGGTCGCCGTCGTGGGCGCGGGGATCGGGGCGGTGGTGGAAGGGGCGGCGGGGGCGCCGTTGACCGAAATGTTGCCGGTAAAATAGACGACGTCGAAGGTGCGGTTGAGGGTCTTGCTTTGGTAGTTTTGCATCGGCATCGCGTCAGCGATCGCGACGGTGTCCCCGACTTTCACGGCGAACTGCGGCGCGGCGGCCCAGGATTTTTTCGTGCCGGTGTCGATGAGCACGTAGGTGTAGCTGGCGGCGTTCATGGTCTCGACGACTTTGCCGGAAATCACGCCGGCGGCGGCGGGGGCGGCTTGGATCGGAGCGACGGCGAGCGCGAGCAGAAGGGTGAAGCGGCAAAGCATGGGCAGAGATTTCATGAAAAACAGTCTGGCGGCGGGTGGTCGTTCAGCAAGATGGGCGAAAAGAAAAGTGAGCGGGGTGCGGCTCAGGGTTTGGCGGCGTCTTTTCCGGGTCCGAAGCGGCTACCGAAGAAGTCGCCAGGTTTCCAAGCGGGGGCGACGGGGTCGTTGGCGACGGAGCGGATGAGGTCGGCGGTGAGCACCGCGAAGGTCCCGGCGGAGGGCCAGTGGATCGGGCGGGTGAGGTCGTCGCTGGGCTTGTGGTAGTGGGTTTTGCGGAAATCGGCCTCGAGGGCGGCGAGGTCTTGCTTGGGATCTAGGCCGCTCTGGCCGGCTTTCATGAACAGGGCGGGGACGCCGGCGCGGACGAAGGGGTATTGGTCGCTGCGGACAAAGACGACCTCGTCGGGCGTGGGGTCGGGGCTGACGGTGACGTTGAGTTTGCCGGCGACGGCGGCGAGGGAATTGCCGAGGGAAGTGTGCTCGGCGCCGATGCCGATGACGTCGCGGACGGGGGCGAGGATGACCGGCATATCGAAGTTGAGGTTGGCGGAGAAACGGCGGACGCGCGCGGGCGGATGCCTCACGAGGTGGGTCGCACCGAGGAGGCCTTTCTCCTCGGCGGTGAGCGCGGCGAAAAGCACGGGGCGTTGCAGGCGCTGGCCCGCGACGAGTTGCTCGGCGGCGTCGATGAGGGCGGCGGTGCCGAGGGCGTTGTCGAGGGCGCCGTTATAAATGGAGTCGCCGTTGATCGGTGGGCCGATGCCGAGGTGGTCGAGGTGCGCAGTGACGACGATGGGCTCGCCGGCGAGGGCGGGGTCGGCGCCGGGGAGCCAACCGAGGACGTTGGCACTGGTGATATCGGAGACCGTGGCGCGGCCGCCGAGGGTGAGTTCGACGTTGAGGGCGAAGGCCTGGGGCTCGCTGCGTTCGGAGGCGGCAAAGACCTCGGCGAGCGGACGCGTTCCGGCCGGGAAGAGGGCTGCGGCGGCGATGCGGATCACGGAGGCGGTGGCGCGGAGCTCGGGGTAAGCTTCGTGGAGGGAGCCGTCGGAGTTGATCAAGCGCATCGAGGCGAAGCGTGCGGCGTTGACGGTGAAGGCCCACGGGGCGCGTTTCTCCTCGGCGGGGGTGAGGATGGAAACGATGCCGACGGCACCGCGCCGGACGAGCTCGGCGGTTTTCTCGCGGGAGTAGTGGGCCTTGGCGGTGGCGGGCAGGCTTTTGGGCGAGCCGGCGAGGACGACGGCGATCTTGCCACGAATATCGATGCCGGCGGCAAAATCGGAGTAGTTGAAATCGGGGGCATGAATCGCAAAGCCGACGAAGACGGCGGGAGCGGTGAGCTCGCTCGCGGCGGCGCCGGCGGCGGGGCGGGCGATCATATCGTTGATCGGGGCGAGGGTGATGTCGGGGCTGCCGGCGCGACGGATAACGAATTTGCCCGCGTCGATATCGAGGCGTGATTGGCGGAGCGCGAGGGGCTGTTGGTAGCCGGATGCGCCGACGGGTTCGAGGCCGAGGCGCATGAACTGGGCGGCGACGTAGTTCATCGCGAGGCCATGGCCGCGGGTGCCGGTTTCGCGGCCCTCGAGGAGATCGTCGGCGAGGAAGGTCACGTGGGCGCGGACGCGGCGCTCGGCGAGGGCGGCGGGGTCGTCGGCGTAGGCGGGAGCGGTAAAGAGCGAGAGAGCAGCAACGGTGGTGAGGGCGAGAGGGCGGAGGTGAAGGAGGGGAATCATTTGGAAAGGAGAGGGAGTGCAGAGAGCGGGAGCGGAGCGGAAGGTAAGGGCGGCGCAAAAGCTGAAGAACGGTTCGACGGAGCTGATCGCCGGAGTCAATTTTGGAACCATGAAACCCGTCGTGCTCGTCCCCGATTACTCCGCGTTTTTGACCGAAGTGAAGGGGCGCATCCAATCGGCGCGGTTGAGCGCGGGTCGCGCGGTGAACCGGGAACTGGTGATGCTGTATTGGGAAATTGGGCGCGGGATCGTGGAGAAGTAGGCGGCGGTAGGCTGGGGTGAATAGGTGGTGGAGCGGCTGTCCGCGGATTTGCGGGCGGAGTTTCCGGATTTGCGGGGCCTTTCGATTTCGAACATCTGGCGGATGCGACAGATGTTCCAAACTCTCAACACGCGAGACTTTCTCGCACAGTTTGTGCGAGAATCTGGAGGCATCGCCGGGAGCGAGGTAATTCTCGCACAAGCTGTGCGAGAATTGGCGTCCGCCATTCCTTGGGGACATCATGTGGAGATTCTCAACAAGCTCACCGAGCCCGCACCGCGCCTCTATTACCTGAAGGCCACGGCGAAGTTTGGGTGGAGCCGGGCGGTGTTGCTCAACCAGATCAAGGCGCAGGCTTACGAGCGGTCCAAAGCGGAGAAGAAGACACACAATTTCGCGTCGGCGTTGCCGGAGCATTTCGCGGAGCAGGCGGATGAGATGCTCAAAAGCCGCCACAATCTGGAATTCCTCGGCATCGCGCGGCCAACGAAGGAGAGGGAACTGGAGGAGCGGCTGATCGGGCGGTTGCAGCAGTTTATCTTGGAGCTCGGCTACGGATTTTGCTTCGTCGGCCGGCAATACCGGCTCTCGCTGGGAGCGAAGAAATACTTCGTGGACCTGCTGTTTTATCACCGCTTCTTGAAGGCGCTCGTCGCGTTCGATCTGAAGGTGGTCGCGTTCGAGCCGGAGTTTGCTGGGAAGATGGATTTTTATCTGAACCTGCTGAACGAAAAATAATGGGCGCCGGATGACCGGCCGTCGATCGGGATCATTTTGTGCGCGGAGAAGGACGACGTGGAGGTGGAGTTCGCGCTAAAATCGAAGGGGAATCCCATCGGCGTCGCGGAGTATCGGATGCAGTCGAAGCTGCCGGAGGAATTTAAGGGGAAGCTGCCGACAGCGAAGCAACTGGCGGACGTGGTGCGGGAGATTCTGCCGGGGGCGGCGAGGCCGCGGGGGTGAGAGGCCGCACGGGACGGGGAGGGTAGGTGGGTGACGTTCGAAAGTAGGGCGGCGTCTCTGACCTACCTTGTCTGATCCGGGGCGCGGCGCGGCGTGGCGTGGGACCTGGAGGGCAGGTCGGAGACCTTGCCCTACGGGGAACGAAACTCGGCTACTCAGCGAGGAGGCGCTCGCAGAGGGCGAGTAGGCGGGCGCGGAGCGGGTCGCCGCGGGTGGTGAAGGCGCGCTGGTGGGTTTCGTATTCGGCGCGGCCGGCGGGAGTTTCGATCGCGATGGGAGGATAGCCGAGTGCAGCGAGATCGTAGGGGCTGGCGCGCATGTCTATTTCCCGGATGGCGCAGGCGAGTTCGAAGCAGTCGGCGATGAGTTCGCTGGGAGTAAAGGGCGCGAGTTTAAACGACCATTTGTAGAGGTCCATGCCAGCGTGGAGGCAGCCGCGTTGCTCGTGCTGGGGCGTGGTCTCGCGGGTGGGCTGGAGCCGATTGAGCGGGCGGGCGGGCGGCGTGAAAAAGCGAAACGCGTCGAAATGGGTGCAGGTGATGGGCGCGGCTTCGACGATGCGGGCGAGGGCGTCGGGCGGATAGCGGAGCGGGTAAGCGTTGTGGCGGATCTCGTCGGGAGTTTGCCGATACACCATGGCCCACTCGTGAAGACCGAAGCAGCCGAAGAAGGGGGGACGCGTCTGCATCGTTTGCAGCAAATCGCGGAGCCACGTCACGAAGACGCGGCGGTGAACGGGGAGCGTGGCGGGTTCGAGGGCGACGGCGGTGGTGCCGTCGGGCAGGGTGATCTCGCGATACTCGGGCCAGCGGAGAAAGGCGCGGGCGGATTCGCCGGTGAGAGCGACGTCGGGGCCGGGATGCCAGCGTTTCAGCCAGGCGGCGCGGTAGGCGTAGTAGCTGAAAAAAAAATCGTGAACCGGATGTTTTTCGCCGCGGGAGGCGCGGGCTTGGTGCGGATCGGTCCACACGCGGACGCGGGCTTCGTGAGCCGACTGGCGGGCGAGCCAAACGGGTTCGGGGAGAACTTGTCGGTCGACAACCGGGGTCACGGAAATGGGCGTTCGATCGACTGGCCGGGGTTTAGCGGGCGCCAGGCGGCGCCGAATTCGCGGAGGGCGAGACGCACGCGGGCGAGGTCGTCGGGCGTGAGCGGGGGCGGCGGGGTGCGCGCTTGGCGGCAGGCGGCGGCAAACTTTGTGATGAAGACGGCGGGGTCGCTGCCGCCGCCCCATTGCTCGGCTTGGAGGCAGGTGATGAGCGTCTCGATCTGGCGGATACGAGGCGGTTGGCCGGGGGATTTTTTGACCGCATGGAAACGGGCGGTGGTGTCGGCGATAGTCGCGCCGGCGGCGATTGCGGCAAAGAAGGCGTCGCGCCAGCCGAGGGTTTTTTCGACGACGAAGTGAAAGGCGTCGTGCGGGAGGATAGCCTGTTTGGGCATTGCGGCGGCCGTGCCGGTGCCGTCGGGTCGCTCGCAGGCGAGCAGATCGGTGTGGGCGGTGACGGGGCCTTTGGTGAAGCGAATGAGCATGAGACGGCGGGGCGGGAAGCGGGCGAAGAGGATTATTTCTTGGCCGCGAGGTCGAAGGCGTAGTGCTCGCGGAGAAATGGGGTGAGGACGTCGACGGTGATGCGGGCGAAGCGGGCGCGATTTTCGGAATTGTCGCGCACGCCGACGCGGTAGGTTTCGATTTGCAGGCCGTCGACTTTCGGCGTGTCGGGGGCGGCGGCGTAGGTGCGGACGATGTAGCCGCCGGCGAAGAACGGATCGGAGCCGGGTTGAGGCTCCTGGGGGCTGGGGATGGCGCGGAGGCCGGCGGCTTGGTAGAGCGCGCCGAGGCTGCGCGGGCCGCGGATGAGTGCGGACGAAGCGAGTGCGGGGCCGGAGCGGACGTGGAGATCGCTGACGGTGCTGAGCGTGATCAGGCCGGAGGCGTCGAAGGTAGTGTCGGGGCGGTTGAGTTGAGCGGAGTCGAGGGCGTAGCCGAGTTCGAGGCGGGCGATGGGGTGGCCGTGGCCGTGGAGGTCGATGAGGAACGCGAAGCCGTGGCGCGCGACGGTGGTGGCGAGAGCGGCGCGGATGGCGGCGTGGAAGTCGCGCCAGGCGGACTCGGCGGTCGGATCGCCTTGGGCGGCTGCCTTGATCTCGCGATTGGGGTCGAGCTTTGAGCGGTGGAGATGGCTGGCGACCATCGCGGGGTGACGGCCGGTGCGAACGAAGAGTTCGGCGGCAAGGGCGCGCGTGAGTTCCAAGGAATTGAGATCGGCGCCGAGGACGCCCTCTTTGCGGTGGGCGATGGAGTCGGGTTTGAGGGCGCCGCCGTGCGGGGCGGTCAGGACAATCGGCAGATCGCCGCTGACCGATTCGACGTAGCGGTCGGCGGTGAACGTAGATTGGCCAGGCGCGGGCGCAGCGTGAGCGCCGAGGAAGGCGGCGGCGAAGGCGGCGACGAGCAGACTGAAGGATGGCATGAGATTAGCTGGAGCGGAGGAGCAAGCGGCGCACGCCTTCGATGGGTGCGGCGGTGATGGGTGAAAGGGGCAGGGATGTGCGCGGGGCGAGGGCGGCACGCACGGTGGCGTGGGTGAGGAGCGCGCCGCTGAGGCCGGTGGGGATTTCGGCGAGCGCGGTGCCGGGAAACAGTTTGGCGGCGACGTGATGGGCGAGATCGAGGAGCTCGGTGGCGGATTCGACGACGACCTGATGGGCGGTGTGATCGCCCTCCGTGGCGAGGCGCAAAACGGCCGGAGCGAGGGCGGCGATGACGCGGTTGGGCTCCGCGTGGGCGTAAAAGTAGCGCGTGATGGCGCGGGCGTCGGCGGCGTCGCCTAGCTGCGTGTGGTCGCGCACAGTGGAACCAAGGCGCGAGGCCGGGAGCCAGCCTTGGAGCTCGAGCAGGGCGCGGGCGATGGCGCGGCGGCCGAGTTCGTAGCCGCTGCCGGGGTCGCCGAAACGCCAGCCGGTGCCCCCGGCGTAGTGGACGGTGCCGTTGGGCGCGCGGGCGGCGACGAAGGAGCCGGTGCCGGCGTGGAGCACGAGGCCGGGAGCGCCGCCGGTGGCAAGTTCGAGCGTGGGCAGTGAATCGGGTGCGGCGGTGACGCGGCCGAAGCTGTTGAGCGAGGCGGCGAATTCCTGCCAGAACGTCGGCGCGCCGGACATGAAGAGCAGCGTCGCCACGATCGGCGATGAGTTGAGAGCTGAAAGTTGAGGGTTGAGCGTTGGAGAGGAAACGAGCGCGGAGAGGGCGGCGGTCACGATGGCGCGGGCGGCTTCGGTGCCGGCGACGTTGGGGTTGCAGCCGGGGGCGAGGTGGTGCGCGACGATCGTGCCGGACTCGTCGATGAGGATGCATTCGGTTTTGGTGCCGCCGCCGTCGACGCCGATTTTGAAAGTCATGGGTGAGAGGTAACCACGAAACACACGAAATACACGAAAAGGAGAAGCCCGGAAACGGTCTTGCGGCGGCGGGCGTGGGCCGGAGCATGGGCGGCATGATCCGCGGAATCGACCATTTGAACATCGTAGTCGCCGATATGGCGCGGTCGTTGGAGTTTTACTGCGACTTCTTGGGCTTCGTGAAAACCAAGGAGGCGCATTTGGAAGGCGCGTGGATCGAGCGGATCGTCGGCCTTGCCGGGGTGAAGGCGCATGCGGTGTTTGTCGAGTTGCCGGGGGGCGGGCCGCGGATCGAGTTGCTCCATTACCACGCGCCGGCAGGCGTGGTGCTCCCGGAAAACTCCCGCGCCAACACGCGCGGGCTGCGGCATTTTGCGCTGCGGGTGGACGATATCGCCGATGTGACGACGAAGTTGCGCGCCGCCGGCATCGAGGTGTGGGGCGAGCCGACGGCGGTGCCGGGTGGCGTGGTGAAATTCGACGAAGGCGCGGGTGGGAAGACGTTGGTTTACTTCCTCGACCCCGACGGGGTCATCGTGGAGTTGGCGGAGTATCGTTGAGGGAGTTGGCGCGTTGAGGCTAACGCGCCCAACCTCACGCTTCCCAGCGGCCGTAGATGCCGCAGGGGAGGACTTTGCCGTCGCGTTGGATCGGGAGGCCGACTTCGCCGGCGGTGATTGATCCGCCGCGACCGTGCATGAGCTCGTTGAGGAGATTCGCCACGACAGTGGGGGAGAGGCGCGCGGTGTAGGCGTTGATCATGAAGAAGAGCGGCGAGGGCGTGAGCAGGGCGCGACACTCGGTGAGCAGCGGCCAGAGGTGTTCTTCGAGCTTCCACATCTCGCCGGTGGCGCCGCGGCCGTAGGTGGGTGGGTCCATGATGATGGCGTCGTAGAATTTGCCGCGCTTCTGCTCGCGGCGGACGAATTTGAGGCAGTCGTCGGCGATGTAGCGGATGGGTGCATCGACGAGGCCGGAGAGCACGGCGTTTTCCTTGCACCATTTCACCATGCCTTCGGCGGCGTCGATGTGGGTGACGCTCGCGCCGGCTTTGGCGGCGGCGCAGGTGGCGGCGCCAGTGTAGCCGAAGAGGTTGAGGACATTGACCGGCCGGCCGGCGGCGCGGGCGGTTTTGATTTTGGCGGAGAACCACTCCCAGTTGACGGCTTGCTCGGGGAAGAGGCCGGTGTGTTTGAACGACGTCGGGTGGATCTTAAACGTCAGCCCGAGCGAATCGTAGGCGAGCTTCCAGTGGTCGGGTAGGGATTTGCGGTATTCCCATTTACCGCCGCCCTGTTCGCTGCGGTGGTAGAAGCCATCCCAGCCGTCCCATTTCGCGCCCGGCGCGCCCGGGGGCGCGATGCTGCCGGCGGAACCGTGGCGGGGCCAAATGATCTGGGGATCGGGCCGGACGAGATTGTAGGCGCCCCAGCGCTCCTGTTTCAGGCCGTCGCCACAGTCGAGAAGTTGGTAATCGCGCCAGCGGTCGGCGACGATGAGGGAAGGGCGTTGGACGGGGGCGGACATGCGTGGAGCGTTAAGCGGAGGCAAAGCTGCGAGTCGGGCAGTGTCGAGCCGCGTTGCCGTGACGCCTCTGTAAAATTACCCAGCGGGGTGGGCTTGAGATTGACAGATTTTTAGGAGCTGGAGATCTCTCCGATTATCATGAGCTTATCTAAATTTCTGCGGTCCGCTTCGGCGGCCATGTTGATTGCGCTTTCGAGCGCGATGCTTTCGGCCGATACGATCGAGACGAAAGACGGTTCCCGCCTCGTCGGGACGGTGACCAAAATCGACGGCGGCAACGTCACATTGATGACGTCCTATGCCGGCGCGATCACGATCAAGCAGAGCGATGTCGTTTCGATCACGACGGACAGCGCGGTTGCGGTGCGGCTCGCGAGCGGCGCGCGGATCGACGGCAAAGTCTCCACGGTGGGCGGCGCGGTGAAGATCGCGGGCGCCGATGGCGTGATCTCCACTTCTGTGGACAAAGTCGCGGCGAGCTGGGCGGCCGGCGGCAAAGATCCGGCCATCGCCGCGCTCGAGCGGGGTTGGGCCTACGAGGCGGCGGTTGATGTGTCGGGTAAAAGCGGTAATAAAAGCCAGTTGGCCACGGCGTTTGCGTTTCGCGCGACCCTCGCAGGTGTGCAGGACACGCTGCAGTTCTACACCGGCTATGACCGGCAGGTTTCGGACGGCGAAAAATCGGCCGACCAGTTCAAAGTGGGCGTGGACTACGCGAACAACTTCGCGAGCCAGAAATCTTGGTATGTGCGTAACGAAGGCGGCTTCGACCGGATCAAGGACATCGAACTTTACGATGTGGCGGCGGCCGGTTTGGGCTACGATCTCATCAAGGACGCGAAGCAGGCGCTCACGGGCCGCGCGGGTTTGTCGTTCCGCTATGCCGGTTACAACAACCCCCGCACCGAAGATGTGAAGGCGGCCGGTTTGGACTTCGGCCTCAACCATCGCCTGCAATTGGAAAATTCGATTTTGATCAACCGCCTGTCCCTCGTTCCGACGTTTGAAGACTTCGGCGTCTACGTGGTCACCCATGAGAGCTTGTTGGAACTCCCGATCGCGAGCACGCAGTGGAAGCTCCGGGTCGGCGTCGCCAACGATTACAACAGCCAGCCCGGTCGTGGCGTCGACAAACTCGACACGACCTACTTCACCCGGCTCGCGCTGAGCTGGAAGTAAGCGGGTGCGTCGCGGACGTTTCGCGGAGTAATCCGCGGTCGAAGGCCTCAAGTTCTGTCTGAGGCCTTTTTTATTTTTGGATTGATGATGGGGTTGGGCGTGGGGACGGAGGTTTTATGCAGGCGGAGGGTGGTTGCTGATCGTGGTCAGTGAGTGCGGGTGGAATTACGATTTGCGCCGGGGCGGGGCGTGTCGCCCAATCTCGCCCGAAATCCGCCATGCCCAAGACCGCCGTAACTCCCGTTCCACTTTTCAATTGGCTCGCTGCCCGCGCGGCGGGGGTGTTGTTGCACCCGACGGCGTTACCGGGTGATCAAGGCGTCGGGACCTTCGATGCCAATGCGGTGCGGTTCCTGGATTTTCTCCAGGCAGCCGGGCTAAAGTATTGGCAGATTTGTCCGCTCGGGCCGACGGGTTACGGGGATTCGCCCTACCAGTGTTTTTCGGCGTTTGCGGGCAATCCGTATTTGGTCGATCTGCGGGCGCTGGTGGCGCCGGGAATGTTGACCCAAGCCGAGATCGCGCCGCTAGCCAAGCTGAGTGCGGACCGGGTGGATTACGGGGCGCTCTATCAGCAAAAGCGGCCGCTGCTCGCGTTGGCCTTTACGCGGTTCAAGCGGGCGGGTTCGCCGGTGCTTGCGGCCGACGGCGAGACCTTCGCCGCGTTCCAAAAGAAGCAGGCGGCGTGGCTCGACGGCTACGCGTTTTTCTTGGCGCTGAAAGATTACCACAATGGCTTCGCCTGGTGGGAGTGGCCGGCGGCGGTGCGCTCGCTGGCGGCGGCGGAGAAAACCCCGTTACGAAAACAACTGGCGGCGGAGGCGGAGGCCCACGCGTTTTATCAATACCTGTTTTTTGCGCAGTGGCGGGCGCTGCGGGCGGCGGCCACCTCGCGGGGAATCGAGATTATCGGCGACATCCCGATCTTCGTGTCGGCGGACTCGGCCGACGTGTGGGCCAATCCGGAGCTGTTTGAATTGGATGCGAAGACGGGTCGCCCGCTGGCGGTGGCGGGCGTGCCGCCAGATTATTTTTCGGCGGACGGCCAGCTTTGGGGTAATCCGCTCTACCAGTGGGAGCGGCATGTGGCCGGCGGCTTCGCGTGGTGGCACGCGCGGTTGCGGGCGTCGTTTGAACTATGCGACGTAGTGCGGATCGACCATTTCCGCGGGTTTGATGCCTACTGGCGGATTCCGGCGACGGCGCCGACGGCGCGCACGGGAGAGTGGGTACAGGCGCCGGGGTTGGAGCTGTTCAAATCGGTGCGGGCGGCGTTTCCGGAGGCGAAGATCATCGCGGAAGATTTGGGCGAGCTGACGCCGAGCGTGGTGGCGCTGCGCGAGGCGACGGGGTTGCCGGGAATGGCGATTTTACAATTCGCGTTTGGCGGCGACGACGCGGAGAATCTTTACCTGCCGCACAATTTGGTGGCGAACGGCGTGATCTATCCCGGCACGCACGACAACGACACGACGATCGGCTGGTATGCCACGACCTCGGAGAAAGAGCGCGACCACGTGCGGCGCTACCTGCGGGTGGACGGCCGCGAAGTGGCGTGGGACTTGATCCGCGCGAGCTACGCGGCGGTGAGCCGATTGGCGGTCTTTCCCCTGCAGGATGTGCTGAGCCTCGGCAGCGAAGCGCGCTTCAACTCCCCGGGCAAACCGCAGGGCAACTGGCAGTGGCGCGCCCGCTCCGGGCAAATCGAGCAACTCACCACGGGTGGCACCGCCGCGTATCTGAAATCGCTCGGGGCGATGTATGGGCGGTGAGGCGGCGGGGTGGGGCAAGCGGTGAAGGTCTTTGGGCGACCACGTGGCCGTGCGGGATAACTTCGCCGGCTCGGGCGCGGTGGCGTGCACCGGGGCATGCGCGTTGCAATTCGGCGCAGATCGATATGGTGGGAGCGTGTTCTCCAATCTTCTCCAACTGATTTCCCGCCGGTCGCCGCCGAGTTACGATTTGGAATTTGTCCGCGAGGTGAGGGTGACGCGGCGCGCGCCGCGGTCGGCGAAGTCGAAGCGACTGATGCTCGCCGGTTGGATTTTGATCGCGCTGAAGTGCTGGTTGGTCGCGTGGGCGGTGGGGCATTACAACGTGCCGGTGAATCCATTGTGGGTCACCTTGCCGACGGTGATTTTTGCCGGGGTGTGTACGTTGATGTATTTTCTGGGCGAGTAAGCCTCGGGGTTGGATTGGCGATTGCGGATTGGCCGCCGGTTTTTTCAATGGAGTTTAACTCAACTGCTCATGCCTAAAGTCTCAGGTCTTCGCAGTCCCTACGCTCTTGTCGGTCGCCTCGTCTATTTCGGGCGAATGCTCGACAAGATCCGGCTGCATGCGCGCGGGATGCTGCCGGAGGATTACCGGGAGAATCTTGGCGATCAAACCCCGGGCCGGTTCGACGCGCGGTGCTGCACGTTTCTCGGCGTGAGTTACGCGGCGGTGAAAAAGCGGGTGCTGCGCGGCGAATCGGATGCAGAAGTGCTGGCGTGGGCGGGAGCGGTATGCACGCCGCGATCGGACGATGAGCGTGCGGTTTGGAATGCGTTTATGATGAAGCGGGGCTGGCGGGATGAAAGCCGGACCACGATCGAGCGGCGCGTCCGCGAGGCGGGCGGATTTCCGGGCAAGGTGATCGAGACGATGTTTGATTTCATCGATTTTGACGAAGGCCGGGACCCGGTCGCGGCCAAGAGTTGGGAGCTGCGGCCGCCGTTGATCGTGTTGATCATGGGGGTGGCGGGCACGGGCAAGACGACGGTGGGCCAGGCGCTCGCGGACTCGATCGGCTGGGATTTTCGGGACGCGGACGACTTTCATCCGCCGTCCAACATCGCCAAAATGGCTGCGGGCCAGCCGCTGCAGGACTCGGACCGTGATCCTTGGCTGGCGTCGATCCGGGTGCACATCACGGCGACCTTGGCGCGCGGTGAGAGCGGCATCGTGACGTGCTCGGCGTTAAAGGAATCGTATCGGAAGTTTGTGATCGAGCACTCTCGGGGCGTGAAGCTGGTGCATTTGCATGGTTCGCCCGAGTTAATCCGGCAGCGAATCGCGGCACGGAAAGGGCACTTTATGAAGCCTGAGATGCTCGACTCGCAACTGATGACCTTGGAGTCGCCGACGGACGCTTTGATGCTCGATATCGCGGAGCCCGTGCCGGTGCTCGTGGCCAAGATTCGAGAGCACTTCACGCTTTAAAAACCCTGCGTCCCATGGCTTCCCGAATCGTCAAGAGTTTGAAAATCGGCGGGTGGATGCTGGCGGTCGCCGGCGGGTTGGGCGCGGTTGCCGGCGCCTGGTTTTACCTGCGGATGCAGGCGAGCCTGCCGCAACTCGACGGACCGGCGACCGTGGCGGGACTGACTGCGGGGGTCACGATCGATCGTGATGGGTTGGGCGTGCCGACGATCACGGGTGCGAACCGGACGGACGTCGCGCGGGCGCTCGGTTGGATCCACGCGCAAGAGCGTTTTTTCCAGATGGATCTGATGCGGCGAAAAGCGGCGGGCGAGTTGGCCGAAGTGGTCGGCGCGGGAGCTTTGGGCTTGGACAAAGCGGCCCGGATGCATGGGTTTCGCGCGTTGGCGAGAGGGGCCGTGGCGCGGGCGACGGCGGAAGAGCGTGCCATCGTGCAGGCCTATACGGCGGGCGTGAATGCAGGCCTGACGGCACTCGGCGAAAAACCGTTTGAATACCTGGCGTTGCGCGTGACTCCCCAGCCGTGGCGCGCGGAGGACTGCGGGTTGGTGAGTTATGCGATCACGCTCGATATGCAGCCGGACCCGGTTGGCTACGAGCGGATGCTGGGCACGCTGCGGGAGACGCTGGGTGCCGAGGCGCTGGCTTTTTTCGTCCCGCTGATCGGACCGCGCGACGCGGCGCTGGATGGGAGCACCGCCCCGTTGGCGAAAATTCCACCGGTGCAAGCGATCAATCTGCGACGGGCAGGCGCGGCGGCGCCGGCCAAGGTCTCGGGGCTTGCGCCCGGTGACAGCGAGCGCGAGTTGCCGGGCTCGAATGCGTTTGCGTTGGCGGGCGCCCACACGGCGAGCGGAGTCGCGATGCTGGCGAATGACATGCACCTGCGGCTGGGCCTGCCGAACACGTGGTATCGCGCGGCCCTGGTGTGGACGGATGAAGGAACCCAACGACGGGTCGTCGGAGCGACGTTGCCGGGAAACCCGAGCTTGATCGTCGGAAGCAATGGTCGCGTGGCCTGGGGTGTCACGGCGGCGCAGATCGATACGAGCGATCTGGTGGTCGTGCAGACGGGAATCTCACCCGAGCTCTACCGGGTGCCGGGACGTGAAGCGCTGGCCCAGATCGAAGTGCGGCCCGAAACGATCCTCGTGCAGGGCGGGGAACCGGTGGTGATGGAATATCGCTGGACGGTTTGGGGACCGATTGTGGGCGCCGATGAAAAAGACCGGCCGATCGCGCAGCGCTGGATCGCGCATGAGCCGGAGGCGATTAATTTTGGATTCTTCGGCTTCGAGACGGCGGCGAACACGGCGGCGGCGGTGGCAGTGGCGCAGCGCTCGGGAGTGACACCGCTCAATGTTTTGATAGTAGATTCCGCGGGTGAGATCGCCTGGACGCTCGCGGGACGGGTGCCGAAACGCGTCGGCGTCGACGGACGGTTTCCGGTGATGTGGACGTTTGGCGATCGTCGTTGGGACGGCCTGTTGACGCCGGACGAAGTGCCGGTGGTGCGCGCGCCGGCGGGCGGGCGGTTATGGAGCGCCAACCACCGGATGCTAGGGGGTGCGGCGGCGGCGAGGTTGGGTGACGGAGGGCACGATTTTCCGATGCGAGCGGCGCAGATTCGGGACGCGCTCGCGGGGCTGGAGCGGGCGGAGCCGAAGGATCTGTTGGCGCTGCAGCTGGATGACCGGGCCTTGGCGTTGGGCCGTTGGCGGGAGTTGTTGTTGCGGGTGCTCTCGCCGGAAGTCGTCGCGGGGAAGCCGGACCGGGCGGAACTGCGCGAGCGCGTCGAAAGCGGCGCGGCACGGGCGACCACCGCCGACGTGGGCTATCGGTCGGTGCGAGCGTGGCGGGATGCGGTGGCGAAGCGGGTGCTCGATCCGATCTTCGCCTCGTGCGTCGCGGTTGACAGAAAATTTAACTGGGGGCGGTTGCCGTATGAAGAGCCACTCTGGGCGTTGTTGGAGCAGAAGCCGCTGCATCTGTTGAGCCCGCGGGAGTCCAGTTGGGAGGAGTTGCTGGTCGCGGCGGCGGACGATGTGGTCGCCGGGTTGGAGCAGAGCGGGACCTCGCTCGCGCAGGCGACGTGGGGTCGGAAAAACGTGGCGCGGATCGAGCATCCGTTGGTGCAAACGTTGCCGGCGTGGGTGCCGAACAGGCTGACGGCATGGTTGCGGCTGACGGCCGATGAGTTGCCGGGGGACCGCGATATGCCGCGATTCCAGCGGCCTAATTACGGCGCGAGTGAGCGGCTCGTAGTGTCGCCGGGGCGTGAAGCCGAGGGGATTTTCCACATGCCGGGCGGGCAGAGCGGACATCCGTTGTCGCCGTTTTTCCGAGCGGGTCACGCCGCTTGGGTGCGGGGCGACGCGACGCCGTTGTTGCCGGGGAAGACGGAGCATGCGGTGACGTTGCGGCCCTGAAAACGGGTGGCCCGGCGGGCGTCGTCAGGAGCGGATAAAAAGCGTTGTGGGGTGGAGGAAATGGCCACTTCCTCAGGCACGTTCACGCGATGAAGAAAAAACCGCGCAGCTCCACCGTCTATTTCGCCAGCGAGCTCTTCACGTTGAAGCATCTGATCGGAAATGCGTATCTCGCGGAGGCGATTTACGAGAAATCGCAAGGACGTTACCTCTGCGAGTTGCCGCAGGATTTCGAGCCGCGCGGGACCACGGCGCGGGCGGTGCGGGATCAGGACATCAGGGCGCTGGTGGCGTGTGATCTGGCGCTGTTTAATTTCGATGGAACAGAGCTGGACAGCGGCACTGTGGTGGAGTTCATGTTCGCGAAATTTGCGGATATTCCGTGCGTGATCCTGCGCAGCGATCTGCGAAAAGCGGGCGACGGGAACGATCCGTGGAACCTGATGGCGAGTTTTTACCCGCGCACCGTAAACGTGGTCGTGCCGAGCCTGCTGGCCTACAAAACGATTTTGAAGCGCCGGCATCGTCGGATGGATGAAGTCATCCGGCTTGCCGGTCAGCACAGCACGGCCGATGCCCAGAAGATGTGTGATGAGATCGCAGTGCACTGCGTGCGCGCGCTCGATCGGGTGCGCGTGACGGAGCCGGTCATGCCGAAACACCTGCGTGAGGAGGTCTACAACTGGCTCGCGCTCATGCCGGGGCTGCGGGGCAAAGCGAAGGAGCTGAGAAAGGAATTCGAGCGCTTCCTCGAGCGGAAGGTGGAAAGGAATTTGCTGTGACAAGAAAAGGGAACGTGGGGAGCTGAATTTTTTATCATGCCGCTGCATATCATCGCCCACCCGCTCGCCGCCCATATCATGACCCATTTGCGGGACGTAACGACGAAGCCTGCGACGTTTCGCACGCTCTGCTATCAGTTGAGCCTCCTGCTCGCGATTGAAGCGACGGAGGATTTGCCGACCGAAGATAAACCGATTCAGACACCGCTTGAGCCGATGACCGGGCGTGTGCTCACGCATCAGCCCTTGGTCGTGGTGCCGATTTTGCGCGCGGGACTGGGAATGGTGCAGCCGTTTTTAGACACGTTTCCCGACGTGAGTGTCGGCTATCTCGGTTTGGAGCGGAACCACGAGACGGCGGTGGCGCGAAATTATTATTGCAAGCTGCCGCCGCTCGCGGGCCGGCGGGTGTTTTTGGTCGACCCGATGTTGGCGACGGGAGGCAGCGCGTCGCAGGCGATTACGGTGGCGAAACAGCATGGCGCGGTGAGTCCGCGGCTGGTTTGTATCGTCGCGGCCCCCGAGGGCGTGGCTGAGGTTGAAAAGCATCACCCCGGCACGGTGATTCATGTGGCTGCGCTTGATCGCGCGCTCAACGCGAAGAAATACATCCTGCCCGGCTTGGGCGATTTCGGCGACCGGCTTTACGGCACCTAAACCGCGGGACCCCGGAAAGCCGGAGCGAGGTCGACGTGGGCGTTACGGAGTCTTTGCGTAGGCGGCGAACTGCTCGGCGAGGCGGGCGGATTTTTCGTCGCCGGTATGAAAGAGCAGGCGCCAACGAAACGTGACACTTCCGCCGGCCGGGATAACGAGCTCCCCGGCCTTGGGGTTGTTCTTTTGGGCAGGTTCGAAGTCGTGTTGGCCGAACGGATTGGCGGCGAAGAGGCCGTAGTCGCGGACGTGCCACCACGTCGGGTGGCGGGGATTCTTCGGATGGTCGAACATCGCGATGCCGTAGGTGGTGCCGTTCTTTGGCGCGGAGTAGCTGACCCAAGTCGAGCGTTTGCCCCAAGCCGCGCTGTCGGTCACGCCGGCGTCGTTGACGATGCGGCCGACGCCATCGACTTTCTTTTTCGCGTGGGTGTGAGGCGGAGTCAGCCACTGGGCGACGCGGAAGGCCATCGATCCCTCCTTGGTGTCACCAAGGACAACGGGTTTGTCGGCGGGAGCGCGCAGGGTGACTTCGTAATCGATCTGGCGACCGGCCGGCACGGCGCTGAGATAAACGGTGGTTTCGTCGGTGCAGACGACCACTCCGCTAGGTGCGACCCAACGATTGCGCGCCTTGATCGTGGCAGTGGGGCCGGCGGCGGCGGCGATCACCGACTCGCTCACGATCGTTCCTTTGGTCGGACCCTCGGTCCAAAAATCGACATCGTTAACGGCACCATGGGTGAACCAAAGCGAGCGGTGATGCGGGTGATCGGTGGCCTCGCCTGCAGTGTCCTTTTTCATCGGAAAGTCGCGGTTGAGCCGCGTGCCGTCGGCCGCGAGCACCGGATAGAAGTAGGGGCGAGGCGCGCCGGTGAAGATGTATTCGGAGAAAAGCTGGCCTCCCAGTTCGACGCGGATGCGGTCGGGTCCCGAAATGACTTTGGCGGCCGGGAGCGCGGCGGCGGCGTTGAACGTAAGACCGGCGAACACGAGAAGCAGGGTGGAGTAATTTCTCATAGAGCAGCCACGAAAGTCGGGTGGAGAGCAGGTGCAACGGCGAAGTGCACGACCGGCTCTAAGATAGAGCCCCGCAGAATTTTTCGCCGACCGGCTCGCAATGGAACTTTTTCCAGTTAGTGTGGGTCGCAGTTCCTCATGAAAACATTCCCCTGCCTCACCTTGGTTTTGCTCGGATTGGCGGCTCCTCTGGCGCTCAGCGCTGTCGAGACGGCCAAGGCCTCCGCCCGCACCGAAGTGATTTTTGAAAAACCGGAGACCTTCACTGACGTGAAGGACGGCGACTTCGGCACGGATAAAGGTCGCGATGGTATTCTCGATGAAATCAGGTCCTTCATCGTGGACCGGGCTGAGAAAGCCCTGCCGGCTGGTCAGAAGTTGGTCGTCACATTCGCGGACATCGATCTGGCTGGTGACTACGAGCCTTGGCGCGGCCCGCAGTTTTCCGACGTGCGGATCGTAAAGTCCATCTACGCTCCACGATTTAAGTTTTCCTTCAAGGTCACGGACGCCGCGGGCAAGACGGTCAAAGAGGGGGCTGAGGATATTCGCGACCTAGCCTTCGACATGCGCCTCACGCTGGACCGACAAGATCCGCTCCGCTTTGAGAAGGATATTTTGAAAGATTGGATCTCTGCGACTCTGCGCGCGCAAAAAGGGTAACGCCGCGCCCCGACCGACGCTTAAATCGTCCGTTCAACGATGGAGGCTGACGAAGCAAACACCGCCCGAGTCGACAAGTGGCTCTGGGCGGTTCGTATTTTTAAGACCCGGCCTCTCGCTACGGCGGCCTGCCGTGAAGGCAAAGTCTCCGTCGGCGAATTGGTCGCCAAGCCGGCGCGGACGGTGCGCTCGGGTGAAATTGTGACGGTGCGCCAAGGCGTGATGCAGCGCACGCTTCGGGTCGTCGCCGCGCCGGCGAGCCGCGTGGGCGCCGTGCGGCTGCCGGAGTTTTACGTCGATCTGACCCCGCCGGAGGAATTTGCCCAAGCGCGAGAACAACGGACCCAGCAAGTGAACGCGCGCGCCCCGGGCGCTGGACGCCCGACCAAGCGCGACCGCCGCCTGCAGGATCGTTTTTTTGGGTAGCCCCCGGGCGCCGGTCGTTGTTTGATCGGCAGGCCGCCGTGGGAAGCAGGCATTATTACTATGGACGTATTCTCCAAATTTGAGACCGAGCTTTTGGTCCGGCCTGACGACATTGATCTCTACCAACACGTTCATTCGACGCGTTACCTTGATTATGTGTTGGCCGCGCGATTCGACCAAATGGAGCGGTGTTATGGCATGTCGATGCAGGCGTTCTCGGCGCAAGGGCTGGGCTGGTTTATGTCGGCTGCGGCGATTCAATACCGCCGGCCTTTGGGTTGGGGTGACCGGATGGTGGTGCGGACTTGGATCGAGAGCTTCACCGCAACGGGCTGCCGGGTAGCGTTCGAGATCGAAAAGCTACCGACAGGAAAGCGGATCTGTGACGGACATTGCGATTACGTGTTGGTGACTTTGGCAACAAGCCGGGCGACGGACATTCCGGCCGAGATTCGGGCTAAATACTCCATTTAGCGCCGTGCGACCGCGCGCAACCCCGGTCTTGGTCGAGGTTTTGCCGGCGGGCGACGGATTGAAATTGTCCTTGCTATCTTTGCCGTCTCGGCCTTTCTGGCGGTTCAGTCGTTAGTGAAAGCGTTTTGGTGACAGGATCTGGTGAGTCGTAGGCTGAGCTAAGTTGCTCAAGTGATGATTTCGAAACCCACAGTGGGAACGGACTGGCAGCGAGCGATGGAACTACGCAACATCATCATGAGTAACTCTAAACTATACGTTGGAAATCTGTCGTTCAAGACCACCGAAGACGAGCTCCGCTCGGCCTTCAGCCAGTTCGGCACCGTGACCGACCTTTATGTCGCCATGGACAAGATGACCGGCCGCCCACGCGGTTTCGCATTTGTCACCATGGGCACCCCGGAAGAGGCGAAGCTCGCCACCGAGAAGATGAACGGTCTCGACCTCGGCGGTCGTCAGCTCACCGTCAATGAAGCCCGTCCAAAAGAAGAGGGCGGCGGTCGCGGCTTCGGCGGCGGCGGCGGTCGCGGCTTCGGCGGCGGCGGCGGCGGTCGTGGTTTCGGCGGCGGCGGCGGTGGCGGCGGTTACCGCGGCGATCGCGGCGGCGGCGGTGACCGTGGCGAGCGCCGTTACTAATCGTAACGCGATCCATTAAGGATCGATTATTAATTCGAGACGGAGCGCCTCCGGGTGCTCCGTCTTTTTCATTTCTTTACGGCTCACGAGCCGTCGAGCGTCAGCGAGTGAACAATGACTCTGCCTGCGCTCCTGTTCCTGGCGCAGTTTGCCAGAATCATTCACTCTCATGGCTTTTAAGGCTCTTAATCTCTCCGAGTCGGTCCTGCGCGGCGTCCAAGCCGCCGGTTACACCGATCCGACTCCTATCCAACTTCGCGCCATCCCCGTCGTCCTCGGCGGCGGCGACCTGATCGCTTCGGCTCAGACCGGCACCGGCAAAACGGCGGCCTTTGCCCTCCCCGTGCTTACGCGGCTCGGCGCCCACGGTCGGACCCGCGTGCTCGTCCTCGAACCTACCCGTGAACTCGCGGCACAGGTCGAGACGTCTTTCCGCAATTTTGCCCGCTTTACCGATATCCGCACGGTCGCGGTGTTTGGTGGCGTGGGTTACGGCGCCCAGCGCTCCGAATTGAAGCGCGGCGTCGATATCATCGTCGCGACGCCGGGCCGGCTTGTGGACTATCTCAAGAGCGGGGAGATCAGTCTCCGTGACATCAACATTCTCATTCTCGACGAGGTCGATCGGATGCTGGACATGGGTTTCTTGCCGACCGTCAAAGACATTATCGCTCGGTGTCCGCGGGAGCGGCAGACGTTGTTTTTCTCCGCCACGGTGCCGCCGGAGATCGCGGCCGTCGCGTCGTTTGCGCTTCGCAATCCCGCCAAAGTCGAGATCGGCGTGGCCCGTTCGGTCAATGAATCGGTCAATCACGCACTCTACCCGGTCGCGCATGATCAGAAATTTGATCTACTCGAGGCGTTGCTCGCCAAAACCGAGTTCGATAGCGTGATCGTGTTTTCCCGTACGAAACACGGTGCCGACAAGATCGCCCGTCGCCTTAAGGCCGGCAATCACGCGGTCGCGGTGTTGCACGCAAATCGGTCGCAGAACCAGCGCATCGAAGCCCTCGAAGGCTTCAAGTCCGGTAAGTATGAAGTGATGGTCGCTACGGATATTGCCGCCCGCGGCATCGACGTCGCCGGGGTTTCGCACGTCATCAATTACGATGTGCCGGAGAAGCCCGAGGATTATGTCCATCGTATCGGCCGCACCGGCCGGGCGCAGGCGGTGGGCGACGCGATCACCTTGGTCACGCCGGAAAACGCGGCCGACATCCGTGACATTCAGCGCTTCATCGGGGCCAAGATTCCCGAGCTGAAGCTCGAGGGTTTCGTTTACGCCCCGATCATCGCTCGTCCCGAACAGCCCACTCAAAATCGCGGCTTTCGCGGCGGCGGTCAGCGTGGCGGCGGCTACGGCAGCGGCGGCCCGCGTCATGCGCAAAGCGGTGGCGGCGGTCGCGGCCAAGGCCAAGGTGGTCGGGGCCAAGGCGGCGGACGCGGTGAAGGTGGAGGCCAGCCCCGGTCATCCGAAGGCGGTTGGAACCGCTTCGGCGCCAGCGGCGGCGGGGCATCCGGCGGCGGACGCGGTTCACGCTGAGGTTTTGCTTTACGACGATAGGTTTGGGGGCGGACGTTGAGTCCGCCCCTTTTTTATGCCCTCGGTTGCCGCTATTGAAGCCCATATTACTGCTCTGCGGGCGTGTGTCCGTTGTCCGCGAATGCAGTGGCCGAGCGTCGTGGGCCGCGCAGTGGCGGGCCAGGTGCTGCTCGTCGGGCAAACGCCGGGCGACAAAGAGCCCAAGTTGGGCCGGCCGTTTGCATGGACTGCGGGGAAGACGCTTTTCAAATGGTTTGCCGGTGCTCCGGGTTGGTCGGAGGAGCAGGTTCGCGATCGCGTTTACTTTGCGGCGGTTTGCCGCTGTTTCCCGGGCAAGCGTCCGGAGGGAGGTGACCGGGTGCCGGCACCCGACGAGATCGCCCGGTGCGCCGATTGGCTGGAGCGGGAGTTCGAGTTGCTCCGACCCGAGTTGGTGGTGCCGGTGGGGAAGCTCGCGATCGCGCAATTTCTCGGCGAGCGACCGCTCGTGGAATGTATCGGCCAGGTTTTCCCGATCACTTATCGCGGGCACGCGGCGGACTGCATTCCTCTGCCGCATCCCTCGGGCGCTTCGACGTGGCACCGGATGGAGCCGGGGCGGACCTTGCTGGACCGAGCGATGGGGCTCATCGCGGTACATCCGGCCTGCGGGCCTAAAAATTTCCGTGTCAACGACCGCGGCGACGTTACAACCTTCCGGCAATGAACTGCCGTTTCCTCCACCCTTGGATCCTTGCGACTGCGACTTTGTTTTTCGTTACCCCGGCGCTGCTGGCGCAGCGCGAGAAGATTCCCGCCGAGGATCTCGTCTACGTGGAGAAGACTTGGCCCGAGGCGAAGAAGACCAACACGGGGATTCGCTACGTGATTTTGCAGGCTGGCAGCGGAGCGAGTCCGAAGCCCGGCAACAACGTGGCGGTGCTTTACACGGGCAAGCTGCTCTCCGGGATCACGTTCGATGAGAACTTGGACAAGGGAAAACCGTTTATTTTCCGCGTGGGGCGCGATCAAGTCATCCAAGGCTGGGACCAGATTCTGCAACTGATGCGCGTCGGCGAGAAACGCATCGTGATCATCCCGCCCGAGCTGGCTTATGGCACCCGCGGTCAGCAGCCAAAGATCGGTCGTAATGCTACGTTGGTGTTCGTGGTCGAGCTCTTGGAAATCAAGCCCGATTGAGCGGCGGGTTCGCTCTGCCGGAAGCTGGGGCTCACTTGAGCATTTCGGTGAGCAACGGTTTCATCGCGTCGGCCCAGAGCTGGTAACCGGCGGCGTTGGGGTGTAGCTGGTCGGGCATAATGGCGTGGGGAATCTTGCCGTCTTGTCCGTAGAATACTTTGGCGATATCGAGGAAGCGTACGTTCACGCCGTCGTCGAGCTTGGCGAGATCGGCGTTGACGGCGTTGATCACCGCCGTGCGATTCTCTGCATCCGCGACGGCGACTGCGGTCAGGTTGCCATCGGCATCTTTCCGGGCACCACGGGGAAAGATGGCGAGCAGGAGAACCTTGGTCGCGGGCATTTTGGCGCGGATCAGGCCGATGATTTTGGTGTTGGCGGCGGTGATTTCCGCGGCGGTGTCGTTGGCGGAATTGTTGGTGCCGATCATCAGGACGGTAACCTTGGGTCTGAGCCCTTCGAGCTCGCCGTTTTCGATCCGCCAAATGACGTGCTGCGTGCGGTCGCCGCCGATCCCGAAATTGGCCGGTTGGAATTTCCCGTAGTAGTGCTCCCAGATGTGCGGCGCTTTGGTCCAACCGGCCGTGATGGAATCGCCGATGAAGAGCACGCCGACCGGGCCGGCTTTGCCTCGGGCCAAGAACGATTCGTGGGCTTTGCGAAAAGCACCGGTGGTGTCCTTTTTCTCGATCGCGGCCGATGGGTCGGCTTTGGTCGGAGTTGTGGCCGGGGCGAGAGCCGTTTGGGCGGCGGCGAAAGGAAGGAGTGCAGCGCAGAGCAACGAAGACAGCAGGGGGTGGAGGTTTTTCATGGGAGTGATCGGAGTTGAATTTATCGCTGAAGAGGCGTCGAGCCTGCTCTGGTGCGTTGGGCGCGGAGATTATCTACGGTGTAAAGTACCAGACCGGCCCAGATGACCGCAAATGCCAGCAATCGGTCGCGGTCGAACGGCTCATGGAAGACCGCAAGGCCCAAAATGAATTGCACGGTAGGCGCGATGTATTGGAGCAGGCCCAAGGTGGTCAGACGGATGCGGCGCGCGCCAAAGGCAAAGAGCAACAGGGGGATCGCCGTCACCACGCCGGTGCTGAGCACAAGGGCTTGAACGGCGACGCTCGCATGGCCGAGGGCGCCGCCGTTTTTGAATTCGTGCCACACCAGAAACGCGGCGGCAGCCGGCGCGAGCAACGTGGTCTCGACGGCCAAGCCGGTGAGCGGGCCGAGCGGGGAGCGTTTGCGCAGCAACCCGTAGCCGCCGAAGGTTATGGCGAGCGCCAGCGCGATCCACGGGAGGTGGCCGACCTGCCAGACTTGGATAGCGACTCCGAGAACGGCCAAGCCGATTGCGATAACTTGGGCCGGCCGCAGCTGCTCATGCAGCACCCAACGGCCGAGAGCGACGTTGAGCAGCGGCACGAGGAAATAACCCAGGCTGCATTCGATGACATGGCCGTGGTTTACACCCCAGACGTAGACCAACCAATTCCCGGTGAGCAGCAGGCTGCTCAACAGGTTGATCGCCAGACTTCGGCCGGGAACGAGTGCCGCCCGGACTTCGCCGAACCCGCCTCGCCACCACAGCGCGGCCGCGACGAAGACCAGTGACCAGACCAGCCGGTGTGCGACCAACTCGGTCGCGGGGACCGAAGCCAATTGATGCCAATAGAGCGGCACCAGACCCCAAGCGAGATAACACAGCGCAGCGGCTAGCGCACCGCGCGTGGCCTCGGCGGGACTTGGGGCCGACCTCATCCGACCTTGGCCCGGCCCCGAATCGAGCGGACCTGTCTGGAAAAAGCCGGGCGCACGCCTCCGTGCATCACTTTTTCTTGGGCTCGGGGAAGTTGAACTTCACCTTAAATTCTTCAAACGCCTGCGTGCGGGCGAGGTCGGCAGCGACGCCTTTGCCGGTCAATTCACCGGCCCGCTTTTCTATCCAGCGTTGGCGGAAGCTCTCTTCGAGCTCGGCGGCGATAGCTTGGTTTTCCTTGGGCTTCGGATTTTTGCGCGAACCCAGGCAACCGGCGGTCAGTTGGAGGCAAATGAAGGCGAACAGGAGCGATATGGGACGGATCATGGTAGTTTCAGCGAATTACCAACGTGGTTCAGGCCGAATTGGACCGCGAGGGAATCTTTTTGGTTTCGTGTGGCGAGGAATTCGTTTCGATCACGGCAATGAGTGAGGAGACGCCCCCGCTAAAACTAAAGCCGCGTTTTCCTGCAGTTGCGGCCTAGCTGCGACCGATGGAGCCGTGGTGCCGCCGGTGGCATCTGCCCCCAACGCTTCGAGCCCCGCGGGAGACGCGCCGCGCTCAAGACTTAAGCCCAAGCTCGCTCCGAGTCTGAGATGAACCCGGTAGCTTCGGCTCCAGCTGCGGTTCCTGCCAGCCCTGGTGGGCCAACGCCGCCGGCAGCTCCGATGCTCGATTCCGAAGAAGCAGTTCCCGTGATCAAACTCCGCCCGCGAGCGGTTCAGGCCGCCGGACCGAAGCGCCATTCGCCCGCCGGCCCGACGCCGTCGGAAAGGCTGGCCGCGATCGCTCCGGCTCGTGGGCGTTGGGCCCGCCCCTGCCGGGAGAGTGGGTCGGCCGCCGTGCCCCGGCCTTGAGCCGCTTTTCTGCATCGGCCGCGATTGCGCCGGGAGTGAGCGTGATGACCGAGATTCAAGCCAGCAAAGAGGCGAGTGCGGCTTTTCGCCACCTAGTGACCGACGCGAAAGTCACCGGTATATATGAGGGCCCACCTCCGCGTGCGTTGATTTACGGGCGGCTCATGCGGGTGGGGCAGATGCTTGATGAAGGCTTGGCGATTTCGTTCGAAGGTATCGATGCCGAGAATCGGATCCTGAACTTTGTGGATCGCTCCGGAGCGAAAGTTTCCAAGCGGTACTGATTCGGACTACGAGCGGCGGGCGCTCAACGGGGCTGCACGGCGTCTCGGATGCTCCGCAGCAAGACCGGGTCGGTCGCGATGCCCAGGACTCCGTTCACGACGAACTGGATGCCGATGCATAGAATCAAGAAGCCCATGACTTTTGAGAGTGCGTTCATGCCGTTGGTCCCAATCACCACTACGACGCGTTCGGAAAGTCGCAGGGTGCAGTAGGTGATCGCCGCCACGATTAGAATGCCGAGTATGATCGCGACGTAGTCGAGCCAGCTCGTCGCGAGCGAGGTAAAGCCGATGGTGACGGCGATCGCGCCCGGGCCGCTGAGCATCGGCATCGCGAGTGGGGAGAACGAGACGTCGCGCTTCGCCCGCGCGGCCTGTTGGGCGGCATCGTCGGTGAAGACCTCACGGGGCGCCGCCATCAGCATGGTCGAGCCGATGCCGGCGACGAGCAATCCGCCTGCGATGCGCAAACCCGGGATCGAGATGCCGAAAAACCCCATGATAAACGTGCCGCCGATCAGGAAACTCACGAGAATCGCGACCATGTAGACGCACGCCATTCGCAGCTGCTGTAGACGCCGTTCGTGCGTATCGCCCTCGGTGATGGCGAGAAACGTCGGGGCCGAGGCAAGCGGGTTGATCATCGGGATCAACGCGATGATCGTGCCGAGAATGAGTTCCCAGAAGTGACTGACGGTGGGCATGGAAAAACGATGACGCCGCGCGGGGTAGCGCGCAATCCCGCGCCGTCAGGGCTGCGGCTCGTGACCGGGCGCGGTGCGTCTCACCATGTGTCCACCGGGCCCTTCGGCACGGGGATCGACTCGCGGGCGAAGACGGCGGCGTCGGCGGGGTCACGCATAAAAGACGCGACCAGCGGCGCGGGAGAATACTTTGGCAGCGACTCACCGTGTTCGTCACAGAAGGGCGCACGCCACGTGATGTATTCGGCGAGCGCGGCCTCAAAATCCGCCCGCGAGGTGATGGAAACAATGCGCTGCTTGAACAGTTTTGAAGGTCCGAAACGCTTAGCATACCACGGGGCGACTTTACGAAAAAGCCGCGCTCCATGGTCCTCGCCGTAAAACTCGATGTAGCGTTCGAAATGGCGCCGTAGCACCCGAATCCGCTCGGCAAACGTCGCCTCGGGCAAGAGTTCGCCCGTGCGCAACAGATGTTCGGTACGCCGGAAAATCCACGGATCATAGAAGGCGCCGCGACCGATGCTCACCCCGGTGCAGCCCGTTTCGGCAAACATGTGTTGGACGGCTGCAGGAGTCGTCACGTCGCCATTGCCGATGACAGGAATGCTTTTGACGGCCTCCACCACGCTGCGAATGCCGGTGAGATTGACCGTGCCGGAAAAGCCCTGGGCCCGGGTGCGGCCGTGCACGAAGATCGCGGCGACCCCCACGTCCTCGAGCACGCGCGCGAGGTCGGGCGCGGTGAGATTGTCGTCATCCCAGCCGAGGCGCATCTTGGCTGTGACCGGGATCTTCACGGCGGCAATCATGCCGCGGACGAGCGACGCGGTCTTGCCGAGCTCGGTCATCATCGCGGAACCGCCGCCGATATTGACGACCTTCTTTACCGGGCAGCCCATATTGATGTCGACCGACTGGGCCCCGAGTTCTTGGCAGATTACGGCGGCGTCGCGCATCTCCTCGGGCACACTCCCAAAAAGTTGAATCGCCAGCGGCCGGTCTTCGGGCGACGAGGCGACGAGTTGGAGGGCGACGCGGTTGCGCTCGATCAGTGAGCGGGCGTTGACCAAATCGGTGGTGGCCCAGCCGAGTCCGCCGAGTTCACGCACGGTGAGCCGCATGGGCAGGTTAGTATAACCCGCGAGTGGCGAGAGAAACAGATTCGACGAAAGCTGGTAAGGCCCGATGCGCATGGACGACCTCGAACGTGGTTTGTCGTGGTCAGCCCCGCAACTCCCAAGCCAGTGTCACCTGCTCGGAAACACCGGCTAAGCGAGGGTGTGCGCTCGGCGTCCCGCAACCGCCGGTGCGCGGGCATCGGCGCGTCGCGCGGCACGACGGGTGGCTTCGGCGGCGGCCATAACCAAACCGGCAAGATCTATGGTGATGCTGAGGCGCCCCGTCGGGTGGGTGCGGCCGATAACCCAGTGAGATCGGCCGCGAATCCAGTGCCGCCCATTACGCGACACTTGGCTTGGTAGAAAACGGGACGTTAAAAAGGGGGCACCGAGGGCCGGGCGGGTTGGAGCGGAAAATCCGGTGAACAGACTGCTGGGCCGCCCCGTGGATAAATCGGGAAAGCGCGGGGACGGCCACGAGGTCGCCGGTCTCTGCCGGCGGGCGAGAATGGGGCGGGCCGGTGGCCCGAGGCCTGTTACCGGGCGGCGAGGGCGGTCTTCATGCGTCGAAGCGCCTCGGTGAGCGTGGCGCGGGTGCAGCCGAAATTTAGGCGCATGTAGTGGCCCTGCGGGGCGCCGAAATACGTGCCGTCGCTCAGGCCAACCCCGTGTTTTTCGAAGTGGGCGATGGGATCGGCGAGGTCGAGATCGGCCACGTTGAGCCAAGCGAGATACGTGGCCTCGATGGGCGCTTCGACGCGGATGCCGGGAAGTTCACGCGCGATGAAATCAAGGAGGAAATCGCGATGGCCGCGCAGCGTGGTGAGCAAGGCCTGCCGCCACGGCTCGCTGTCCCGATAGGCCGCTTCGCACGCGGTGAAACCGAGGCAAGTGACTTCGGCCACGATACCGGCGGTGGCGCGCACAAACTGGGCGCGCAACGTCGGGTCACTGATGATCGCAAAGGAGGTGCCGAGGCCGGGGACATTGTAGGTCTTGCTCGGCGCCATCAGCGTAAGCGTGCGCGCGGCGAGGGCGGGTGAGAGCGAGGCGGCGGGAAGATGGGGCAGCGTCGGATCAAGGATGAGGTCGCAGTGGATCTCGTCGGAGCAGAGCACGAGGTTGTGGCGTTCGCAAAACTCGGCGAGGTGCGTGAGTTCGTCGCGGCGCCAGACGCGAGCGAGGGGGTTGTGCGGATTGCAAAGGTAGAAAAGTTTGGTGCGCGGCGTGACGGCGCGTTCAAGTGCGGCCCAGTCGATTTCCCAGCGGCCCGCGAAGAAAACAAAGGGGGCTTGCGTGGATACGCGCGCGGAATTTTTTGGTGCGCTCATGAACGGGGGGTAGACCGGCGTGAGGGTGAGCACGGCATCGCCGCTTTGAGCGAATGCTTGGGCGGTGACGTTGAGCCCGCAGACGAGCCCCGGCAGCCAGACGATCCACGAGCCGTCGATGTGCCAGCCATAGTTGCGGGCGCAGGCGTCGACGACGGCGTCGACGGTGGACTTCATCGGGCGGGCATAGCCGAAAATACCTTCTTCAACACGGGCGTGCAGAGCGGCCAAAATTGAGGGGGACGATTTGAAGTCCATGTCGGCCACCCAGAGTGGGAGGATGTCTCGGCCGGCATACTTTTGCCATTTCTGGGAATCGGTGCCGAGGCGGGCGTGGGGCGTTTCGAAGTCGAAGGTCATGGTGTAAGCGTATTCGAAGCGAACCACGGTTTGGGTGGCGGAGCACGAATTTTCCGCGGGTAAGGCCAAAGCGAGAGCGGTGTTGCACGGGGCGGATCGATTTTGCTCAGGCGCGACGGAGCAGGCGCGCAATTTTCGCACACGGCGCGAAGGCGGCGGGAAACAAATCGCGGTATGATCGCGAGGTAGCGGCGGCGCAGTCCGGCATCGAATGGGCGAAGGGTGCGGCGCTTCAAGGGCGCAACGCCCGCGAACAAAAACACTCCAATCAACCTAAAAACGGCAGTTGAACCACGGATGCATACGAATGGACACGGATACCAAATAGATGGGAGAAACGAACGAATTACCGATGAGGTGAAGCCGGTTCCGCGCCTTTATCCGGGTTAATTCGTGTGCATCCGTGGTTAATAAATTTGGAGGGGTGGGCTGCTGCGGATTCAAGGATCAATCCAACCATCACCATGAGAATCGTCCGATATACCTAGCCCAGTGGCCGCAACTTCACGCCGCCCTACGGCAGTTTTCAACGCTCGCCGTGGTCAGGCCTTGAGACCGAAATCGACTGTTTGTTTGAAGCCGCGCTTGGTGATGTTGCTGCGCCGGCCGACCATCGCCTCCCGGTCGATCTGTTCGAGGACAAGGACAATATCTACCTCCGCGCTGATTTGCCCGGCGTGAAGCGCGTCGACATCGGCGTCGAATTCACCGACGGCACGCTTACCCTCATCGCCACGCGCAAGCCGCCGGCGGTGGCGGGCCAAGCCGAGCAGTCTTTTTCGCTGAGTCGCTCCGTTCCCATCGCCGCGGAAGTGCAGGCCGACAAGGTCTCTGCCGCTCTCGAAAACGGCGTGCTCACGGTCACGTTGCCGCAGCGCGAAGAAGCCAAACCGCGCAAAATCACCGTCGCAGTGAATTGACCGGCCGGTCGCTCGTTTAACTCCGCGACGTCGAGGCGGGGCAATTGGGGCTGCGTTACTTTTGGGTTTCACTGCCGGGATGGGCGAGGGGTTTAGGCGCAATAATTATTTCCGCGAGTCACGAGCGGAGACTTTCTTTTCGGCCGCGGCCGCGCATGGTGGTGGTGCGACGCGATGTCTCTGCCTGCTTCCAACGCTCTCTCGGGCCCGGTGCTGTTTTTCGACGGCGAATGCGGGCTGTGCAACCGGATCGTGCGCCTGTTGCTGAGGCTGGACCGGCGGGCCGTGCTGCAGTTCGCGCCATTGCAGGGGCCGACCGCGCAGGCGTATCTGCGTTCCCACGGGTTGCCGACGGAGGATTTCGATTCGCTGGTTTTCGTGCCCGATTGGGCGCGACGCGAACGGCCGGAATTTCTGCTGCGCACCGACGGGGCGCTTGCGGCGGCGCGGGCGGTTGGCGGTCTGGGTCTGGCGCTCGCTCGGGCGCGGGTGATTCCGGCGCGTTGGCGCGACGCGGGCTATAAACTGGCCGCGCGGTATCGCTACCAGATTTGGGGTGAGTGGACGCCGCGGCCGTTGGCCCGGCCTGAATGGGCCACGCGGTTTCTGCGGTGAACGAGTTTGCAGCCGATCAGTGTATGACGCTCAGCACGTCGCTCACGAGGCAGAGACCGCCGGTTTTCTTGAGCAGGGGCCGCACGACCTCGACCAGCGCGGGGAGTTGCTCGGCCTTGCAGGCGGTGAGCAGGCAGATGTTGGTGAAGACGCCGGTAAGATCGTCATCGGCACGGATGCCGCGGTCGCCGCGACCGGTGGCGTGGTGGAACACAGTGTAGTTGAGACCGAGCTTTTCCACGAGTCGCTGGAGCTTCGGCAATTCGGGGGCGCTCAGTATGATCTCAACTTTTTTGAGGGCTTGCATGGGGCGGGGAATCAGGGGCCGAAGACGGCGGCGACAGCGGCTCCGTAAAGTGGGATGCCGATGAGGATGTTGAAAGGAAACGTGAGGGCGAGAGACATGGTGACGTAGAGGCTCGGGTTGGCCTCGGGGATGGCGAGGCGCATGGCGGCGGGCACGGCAATGTAACTGGCGCTGGCGCATAGAATGACGAAGAGCAGGCCGTCGCCGTGGCTGAGACCGAGGAGCCACGCGCCGAGCAGGCCGAGGGCGGCGTTCAACAGCGGAACAATGATCGCGAAACACGTGAGAAAGACGCCGGCCCGGCGGAGATCCCCGAGGCGCCGCGCGGCGATGATGCCCATATCGAGGAGGAAGAGGGCGAGCACGCCGGTGAACAGTTCGTTGGTGAACGGCACGAGGGCCACGGCGCCCGGGCGGTTGCCGGTGAGCGCGCCGACGATCAGACTGCCAACGAGCAGGAACACCGAGCCGTTGAGAAACGCGTCGCGCCCGATGTGGCCCCAATCGACGGGTTCGGCATCGGCGGAATCGGTACCGGGTGTGGCCGAGCGTTTGGCGGCGAGCCGGGCAAGGACGACGCCGACGACGATGGCGGGCGATTCCATGAGCGCCATCGCGGCGACCATGTGGCCCGAGTAGGGAACCTTGGTGGCGTCGAGAAAGGCGGCGGCGGTGATGAAGGTGACGGCGCTGATGGAGCCGTAGGTGGCGGCGATGGCGGCGGCATTGGCGGAGTCGAGTTTCAGCCGCAGGACGAAGTAGGTATAGACCGGGACCACGACCGCCGCGATCATCGCGACGCCGAGAGTGAGGGCGATCTGAAGCGTGAGCCCGCTATGGGCGAGCTCGACGCCGCCTTTGAAGCCGATCGCGAGGAGCAGATAAAGCGAAAGAATCTTGGGCAGCGGGGCCGGCAGCTCGAGGTCGCTCTTGACCAGCGTGGCGAGGAGCCCGAGCAAAAAAAACAGGATCGGGGGGCTAAGGAAGTTGGTGAGCAGCTGGTCGAAATTCATCAATCGACGATCAGCGGAGAGGCGGGGCCTTAGGCGACTTGATGACGACGGACATGAGGATCGAGGTGGTCAGCACGCCGCCGATCACCGCGAGCGAAGTGCCGGTGGAGATTTTCATCCAGTGTTCGATCAGCATTTTCACGCCGATGAAAACGAGGATGACGGACAGCCCGACTTTGAGAAAACGAAAAAGCCCCATAATGCCGCTGAGAGCGAAGTAGAGGGAGCGCAGGCCGAGGATGGCGAAGATGTTTGAGGTGAGCGCGATGAAACTATCCTTGGTGATTGCGAGCACAGCGGGCAGGGAATCGAGGGCAAAGACGAGATCGGTGGTCTCGATCACGATCAGCACGATGAAAAGCGGGGTAGCCATCCGCCGGCCGTTGTGGATGGTGAAAAAGTGACCGCGGTCGTTGTGCGGGGCGACGGGATAGAAGCGGCGGAAGAGTTTGACCGCGAAATTATGCTCGGGATCGACCTCGGCCTCTTTGCTGGGCAGGGCCATCTTGACGCCGGTGTAGACGAGGAATGCGCCGAAAACATAGAGGACCCAGTGGAAGCGTTCGATCACCTCCACCCCGACGATGATGAACACCGCGCGCATGAGCACGGCGCCGATGATGCCCCAGAAGAGGACGCGGTGCTGGTAGCGCGGCTCGACCTTGAAGTAGGCGAAGACGAGGATGAACACGAAGACGTTGTCCACGCTTAGGCAGAGCTCGATCAGGTAGCCGGCGAGAAATTGCTGGGCGGATTCGGGTCCGCGCCATTGCCAGAGCAGCCCGCCGAAACTGAGGGCAAGCGTCACCCAGACGCAGCACCACGCGAGGGCCTCTTTCATGCCGACGACGTGCGTCTCGCGCTGAAACACCCCCAGAT
>NSIG01000029.1 GCA_002737275.1 Opitutia bacterium | reverse complement strand
CGAGTTCGGCCACACCCTCCGCATAAGAGCCTTCCGTGCGCAAACGGGTGTAATTCGCAAAGACCGACAAGCCATCGAACGGCTTGGGTAGCCGGCGCAGTTGCTGGCTGTAATTCAGTTCAATCCCCTCCACCAGCGCGGATCCGAGGTTGCCCGTGGAGGTCAATTCAAAGCCTTCATACCGTCCGTCGAAACCATTATTACTGCCATCACCGATAATCGAAGTGGTCCGGTAGAGGAAATCGGTGATGTCCTTACGGAACACACCGGCCGAAACGACGCCCGCCGGCTCGATGTAGTATTCTGCGGAGAAATCATAAGTCTGGGCATTCTGCGGTTTCAAACCGGGATTGCTTCTGGTCACGCGGCCGAGACCGCGTCCATCCGCGATATACGAGACCGAGGTGTCGGGCACGAGGGCGCTGATTGCGGGTCGGGCGCCGCTCGTTGAATAACTGGCCCGTAGAAGAAAATCGGACGACAGATTGTATTTAAGGTGAATGCTGGGATACCACGCCTGATAGGAGCTTTCAACCGATGTCGTGCTTTGGGTCACAGCTTGGGGATCGGACAGGGAGCCTGTGCCTTTGACAGCCGTATGCTCAAGCCGGGCACCACCGAGCACATTGAGCTTACCTACGGTGACCGTGGCTTGCGCATAGCCGGAACTCACACCCTCGGTGATGCGGCGTGCTACCCCACGGACCAATGTTGTTGCACTGCTTGGGACCCAGTAACTGGGATTTGTGCGAAACAAATCTTCGGCGATCCGGTAGTCGAGATGATCTCTCCGCATCATCGAATTATTGAAAAGGGTGTAGCGGTAGTTTGGATTAACAAACGAACCGATGTTGTCGTCATTCCGACCCGTCGCAGGATTTAACCCGGCCACGCCGTCTGCACCCACGAGATTCCAATTGGGCCCGAACACGGTATACCAACGATATTGGCTTCGATAATCGACGCCCGTCTTGAGGGTCACAGGAAAAGTAAAACGGTTGAACGTGTGTTGGAGATCTGCCCGCGCGTTTGTGATGTCCTCAAACGTGTAATCGTCGGTCAGTATCCGCCGTGTATTGCTGCCGGAATAATTGTTGAAATCACTGCCGGGCCCGATCGTGGCGCCATAGGTCTGGGTGTAGACCGGACGTGTAGGGTCGTTTGATGTGTCGATACCGATGCCCACTCCGCCGGTCCGCCGTGCTTCGAAGAGGTAGCTCTTTTGACGCGAGTTCGAAGGATTGTAGGAGGCCTTCACAACCAAAAGTGTGTCGATCCACTTCTTCTGGGCCTCCAGGCCGAACTTGGATTGTTGGGACAGCTTTTTCCCGCTGCTTGTGCGGTTGCGAATCGTGGCATGCAGCAATTCGTTGTAAGTGGCGGTGAACCCCGGAGCGATCCCTGCGGCCGCATTGGCGGAATTACGCGGCGTGCTTCCGGCCTCGATGGCCGCGCGACTGACCCGGTTATAATCCGCCACTCCGTTGGTGGATGTGATGTCCCAATCCGAACGGTCGCCGCCGAATGTGTAATAGTTAAACGAGGCGTTGAGCCCGATGCGCAGAGTCTCATCGAGCCGATATTCCAACTTGCCCGCGATACCGGCGCGAACGCGCGTGTCGATGTCGTTGAGCTGGCGGGCCCGGGTGGAGATCAAGTTGTCAACGTTGGGCCGGGTCATCTGCACCCGGTCACGGGTGTTGATGGTCTGAGAAAAGGAACTGGAGAGGGCTACACCCCATTTCCGATCGGCCCCAAAAGTATCCAGATAAGTCAGGGCCGCCGTCGGTCCATATTTGCCGAAATCCACCCAACCGTGGTCGTCACGCAGGAAGTTCCCGTCCCGATACGTGTTCAAATTGATGCCCAGCCGGTAGGTGATGACGCGCTGCTTAAAATCAAAGGCGGACTTGGTGACGAGATTGACGGTTCCACCCAAGGAATCCGCCGACTGGTCTGGGGTATTACCTTTGGTGATCTCGATTTCCTTGATTAACTCCGATGGCACTTGGTCGATGAGCGGGGCGCGGTCGCCTTGGGGCGAAAATCCGGTAGTCGCCCCCGCCGTGCGGGTGCCGTCCAGCGTGACGGAGTTGAGTTCCGGCGGCGCGCCGCGCAGACCGATGCCCACGATATCACCCGCCTCTTTGGTGACGGCTACCCCGGTCAGGTTCTGGAGAAAGTTGCCGATGTTGCCGTCGGCCACGTTGCCGTAGGCATCCATGGAGACGACGCTTTTGATATTCTCGGCGGTGCGCTGCCGCGTGATCGCGGCGGCGTTGCCTTCGCGCTGCCCGGCCACCGAAAAGGTTTCGAGTTTGTAGATCGCAGCGTTCAACGCCAACGGCACCACCGCGGTTTGGCCCGCGGTAACAACCACGGCCGTCTCCTGCACATCAAGGCCGGTGTAAAATGCGCGGAGCTGTTGGCGGCCGACCGGCACTCCGGCGAACGCAAAACTTCCGTCGCGTTGCGTCGTCACCACCCGCTCGGTGCCGACGATCCGCACCTCCGCGCCCTCGAGAAATTCGCCCGTGCCCTCGTTTCTCACCCTGCCGTTGATCGTGCCGGTTCCACCGGTCTGCGCTTGAAGCGCAAAACCCAGCATCAGACTGGCGCAGAAAAATACACTGCGCCGGAAACCCGTCCACGCGCGGGTTGCAGCGCAGCCAGGCCTCTGATTATCGGAGGAATTTCGGCAGGAGGTCGTTGATGTGATCATGTTTTTGGGGTAAGTTTGTTCGGGGCTCTGAGATTTTTTCGGCAACGTCGCAGGGTGACTTCGCCCGCTGCCACGTTTGCCGGAGTTATTTGATCGCCACGTCGTCGAGATAGTAGGCCGCCGGAGCGACCGCTGTGTCGGGGTTAGCGACGTCCGCGAGCACGCCATAACGGTTGGTCTGCCGCGTGGGCTCGGTGCGGAAGGCGCCCGTGCAGAAGGAGAGCCGCTCTACCGTAGTCGCCGCTTCGGCGAAGGCCGCTTCACGCACGATGACCCGGCCATCCCACGATAGATCATATCGTCCCGTTGCCGCATTGATCGAAAGTTCGGCCTGATACCAACGTCCGGCGAGGAAAGGCCCGGCGTCTACCTGACCCGCACCGTCGCTCGCACGCACCCGACCATCTTCGCCCAGTGCAATGCGCACCGGCCGGTGTCCCGCCCCGTCGAGCACCTCGATTTTCATGCGCCCCGCATCCACCTGCCGGGCGAAGATACGGAAAGCGATCCGGACCGACTTCGCCTCGGCGAATACCCGCACCGCCTTGGCGTGGTCATACGGATCGCGGTCCTCGAGCAGCAGGCTCTTGTTCGCGGCCGAAGGGAAATCCGCGATGCTCACGTTGGCCCAGCGAGGGCGGTAAACGTTCCACTCGGGGATGGTGCCGCCCACATCCAGTTTATCGAACGAATCGGCCACCGGACCCACGACCGCGGAACGGACCGGGACCGGGATACGACTGATCCAGATGTCTTCTTTGTTGTTGCTGTAGGTGACCCACAGATCGCTCCCCAGGGGATTGCCATTCCCCTCCGAAATACCGCGGGTGTATTGCAGCCCAAAATCCTTCGCCCGGCCGAAGAAACGCCGCGGCGGCACCTCGCCGTTGACGAGGAGCAGGTTATCGAAAGTCACGCCGTCATCACTGGTCGCGACCGCGAGCGGCCAACGACCGATCTTCGCCGGGTTGTAGACCATGGCGTAGCGGTCGTCGTCGGTGCGCTGGGCCCAGGTTTTAGCCGTGCCCGTCACCACCGTCGGCAGCTCGACCGGCGTGCTCCAGGTCTTGCCCTCGTCCGCCGAGAGCGCCGCCCACGACGATTTCCAGAGCACGACGGCCTTCCCGTCTTTGCGGTGATACACGGCCGGGGCCTGCAGGATCGGGTGAGACGCGGACAAGGCCTTCGAGCTCGGGCCGGGGGCGGTGTAGAAACCGTCTTCGCTACGATCCTCCTCGCGCCACTGCATGGTCTTCAATTTGTCGGCGAGCAGAGCCTCGCAGGCTGCAACAAACCCTTCGTCCGGCGCGCGACGATAGAAGGGGAACCGGGTCGTGTTTTTTTCATTCGCTCCGGCGAGCGAGTTGTAGCGGATGAAATAAATGGGGCCGTAAGTCCCGTCCGCCAGAGCCTCCCGCACCACCCGCCCGATTCCCTTATCCCCCATGGGATCCGGCGCCAGTCCGTAGTGCCCCAGCACGAGCAATCGTCCGTTGGGAGCGACGTAGAAACCCATGCGTTGATGCATCATCGCCATGCCCGATTCGTTTCCGGAGATGGGGCCCGGCTTCAGGTAGTAGATCGGAAAAACCGTCTGGGGCTTGTCCCAGTTGCGCCCGTCCCGGGAGGTGACGACGAGCGTCTGGCCCGGGGCGTGGTGCTCACCGAACGGATTGCTGAGATACTGCAAAAAGAATCGGCCGTTCCAGTAGGCGAGCGACGGCGCGTGGCTATAGGTCCAACCCAAACCGTCGGCCAAATCCGGGTGCGTGCGATTGGCCCGCATGACTTGGATGTTCTCGACGCCAATCGCCGGGCGCAGTCGCCCGTCGTGAACTTGCAGATCAATTCCGGCGCTCAACAAGCGCACCGGCTCGCTCGGACTACCCGGCTGCGCGCTTAGGACGGAGAGCAGCGGTGCCAACAGGGCGGCGAGATAGAGTCGTTTCATAAGATCGTCGTTTATTTTTGTTTCAGGCGGTAGAAGAACCCGTCTTCTGCGCCGATGAGGAGTTCGCGCGTGGAGGCCATGTAGGTCGGCTTCGTCGCGTGGCCGGCGAGGACGTGCGTGCTCACCGGGCCCTCGTCGCGGAAGGCCCATTGGCCGGCGGCGTTTTTCCCGAGATTGCGGAAGAAGTTTACGTTCGGCGCACTGTTCAACATGAGGTCCTGTTTTCCGTCACCGTCCCAATCCACAAAACAGAACGTGCGCCGTCCGCCCCGACCAAATTCGCCGTTATTAAGCAGCAGCAGACCTGCTTCCTGGTTCTGCGGGATGCCGTTGCTGTTGAATACGCTCGCGCCCTCGCTCCAGAACACGCGTTGCGCCGGCAGGAGCGCGAGCGAGCCATCGGCAGCGCGCTTGCGCTCGTAAAGCGCGAGATAGCCGGCGGGGTCGGACATCACGAGGTCGATCAGGCCGTCGCCGTTCCAATCGATCATCTGCGGCGTGGTGCGCCACTGGGAAATCAGTTCGTTGGCGACCGGTTTCCACCAATTCCACGCCGGCGCTGGATTCGGCATGCCGGGCGGCAGGGCGAGCTCGACGGGGCGGCCCGCGGCGAGGCGGGGCGCGGTGCGCGTGCCGATGTTTTTATACCAAACCACTTTGCCCCAGATGCCGTTGGTCATGATGTCGGGCAGGCCGTCGCCATCCCAGTCGGCGACGCTGAGGATAGAGTAACCCCACTTCGGCTCGGCGGGCCCTTGGATCGAGCCGTTGGGTCCGGCCTGCTCGCGGACGAGTTTGCCGCCCGCCGAGAGATAGACCGGTGCGGCCCAGCGCACGGGCGTGCCGCCGAGATTTTCGATGAACCCGATGTAGCCGGCGGTGTTGCCCGAGATGAGATCCTCATCGCCGTCGCCGTCCCAATCGACGGCGTAGGGCGTGGCGAGGGCCCCGAATTTTACGTCGGCGGCGAACTGCCGAAAATAGCGCGGCGAGAGAAACTGCGGCATGCCGCCGACCGTTTTGCCCGTGTGCTCGATGAACGCCACGCGGCCGTCCTCATCGCCGACGATCAAGTCGAGATCGCCATCCCCGTCGAAATCAACCGCCGTGGGCGTGATCATGCAAAGGTCCATCTTGAGCGGAAGCCCCGCGTGCAGCAGCGCGCGGCCGGCGGCGTAAACCGGTTTCGTGCGCATACCGGTGTTTTCGAAAAACGTAAACCCGTCGAGGAATTCGCCGGTGATAAGATCGAGGTCGCCGTCGCCGTCGAAGTCGCCCCAGCACGGCGAGGGCATGCCGAAGGGATCGACGTCTTTGCCTCCGGCTTGCAGACGAAACGGCGCGGCGTAAATGGGCTTCTCCGTGGTGCCGGTGTTGCGAATCACATAGACGTAGCCGCGCAGTTTGCCGCGGGTCCACTCGCCCTCGGCGTTGAACGCGCCCACGCCGCCGTTGAGTGCGCCGAAGTCGCCCCAGAAATCGATGCCGACCGAGACGTCGAGCGCGCCGTCGCCGTCGAAGTCCACGAGCTGCCACTGGTTTTGGCGGATGTTGCCGGGCTCGGTGAGGACTTTCTCCGGCACGCCGAGCGGCTTCGGTTTCGTGAACTGCGAATTCAGAAAATCCGGGTAGGTGTTGCCGCGATAATCGTAAGCGGCGTCGGTCTTGACGCTGGCCGTCGCGGTGACGACGGGTTTGCCCGTGACGTAGGAAATGCCGACCGAAGGCGCGGATTTGCCGATGAAGACGGCGGGCTTGAAAATCGGGAGCTTGAGCTGCGCGTCGACCTGCCCGCTGTTCTCGAAATACCAAGTGCCGTTGTAAGGTTTATCGGTGCAGACAACGACGAGGTCCATCAACCCGTCGCCGTTGTAGTCCATGGGCAGCGGCCACGCCCAAAGTCCGACGCCGAGATCGGTGAGAAGGGCGGGATTGTGGTGCTGAAGCCGAGGCAATTTCTCCTCGGCCGCGCGGAGAAAAGGAGCGGCGAGGACCAAGGCAACGAGGAGGAACGGTTTCATAAGGAGGCGGGGAAGGAGCCCACGAGCAGGAGGCAGAGGGCGAGATATTTTATGGGAAGTGTTTCGGGACGGGAGAGCGTGGGCCCCTGCGTGACGAGGTTGCGCTGTTCCGATGAATCGGTTGCGAGGTCGTAAGGTTCGTCGCGGGTGTCTTCGTAGAAATGCAGCAGTTTCTAGTCGCCGCCAAAGATGAGTACCGAGGCCGATTACACAGCCCATCAGGCGAGCGTTGAGGTGGTACTCGGAGCGGAGACACCGTGGGGAATCCCTCGGGGACGCCTCAGAACGTGGTCGAGATGCTCAGGTTGTAGGTTCGCGGCGGCTGGTCGCGGGTAACGAGCATCGGATCGTTGCCGAGGTTAGTGACCATGAGGTCGACTAAGAACCGGCGCCAGCGGTAGGCTACTCCGGCATCGAAGCTACTTTGGGTGTGCGGAACGTAGGTGAGACCGAGACCGGTGACTTGAGCGTAAAAGGGGCCAATCGCGGAAACGCCGGCCTTCACCTCGAAACCCTGCTCTTGGGCATCGCGGAAGCTGTACTTAGAGAAAAGATTCGCGTTCCAGTCGGGCGCGAAGCGCAGCGGGACAGTGGCGGGGCGATTAGTGGTGGTGTTCCAGCCCTGGGCGTTCTGCTGGCCGGTGAAGGCCTGGCTGGTGGTCATGCGCGTATAGTTCGCGATCAGGCTCAGCCGATCGGTGACGCTACCGAAGGCGGTCAGTTCCCAACCTTTGGACTGCGCGCCTTGAAGCTCGGCCTGCGTGCCGATGTTGACCGTCTGCCCCTGAGACACGCCGGGGGCGACGATATTTACCACGCTGCCCGTGCGGGTCATCTGCCAGTAGGCGGCTGCGAAGGACATGCGCCCCCCGAGGACCTCTCCCTTGAGTCCTCCCTCCTGGAGCTCGGTATAGGGGCTGACCGTGAAGAACTCGTTCGCGCGAGGGTCGCCGGCGAGGAGGCCGTTATACCGCTGGATCGTACGTGTGGCGTCGTTCTGCACGCTCTGCACGGCGTAGGCGGCGAGCCAACGGGCGACCTTGAACGTGGCGCCGTAACGGTACGAGTTGAGCGTGGTGTCCCCCCCCGCAGTGCGCAAATTGGTGGAGAGATTCGTGGTCTCTGTGCGATCACGATCCGAACGAATGCCACCAGTGAGAAGCAAGCGCTCGCCCCAGAGTCCAACATCCTGTTGCACGTACATGCCGAAGCTATAGGAGTCGGTGCTTGTGTAGCTGGAGCGGTTCAGATTGCTGACGCGGCGGCCGTCGTAAAAAGCGCGGCTGTTCCCGCTGGCACCTATGGCTGCAATGTTGAGGAAGTTGAACGGCGCGTCCGGGATACCGGCATAGTTGGAGTTGATTGAATCGACATCGCCGTAGGAGTAGCCGACGAGCGTCTGGCTGGTCAGCCAGCTGAGGGGGGAGAACTTCGCGACCAAGTCGCCTTGGGCGGTGGATCCCTGCGTCGTGGTCTCGAAGCCCGAGTACTGCGAGGGCATGTTGGTCACAAGATTGTTCTCGGCCGCGTAGGTGAAGCTGTCTTGTCCGAGGTAACGCGCGTTGGCGACTTGCCGAAAAAAAAGGTTTTCGCTAAACTGATGGGTGAAAAAAAAGGTAGATGCGGCGATGCGCTGCTTGTCGATATTGTTGGGCCCAATGAGATTAAAATTGTACGGAAGGCGGAGGGCGGTGATCGGATCGGTTGATGTGTCGAACCGTGGGATCAGGCGTCGGGCGGCTTCCGGGTAGATGGCGAACCCGTGGCCCTCGTCGCGAGAGGGGGTCGTCAGATTAAGGAACTCGTTCGCCACGATGAGCTCGGTATTTCGTCCGATCTGCCAACGGAGCGACGGATAGGCAGTATAGTTCTCGAATTCATTAAACTTGATGTAGTCTTCCCCCTTCTGAATCGAGGCGCCGAGACGAGCGGCCAACGATCCACTTTTGTTCAGCGTGTAGTTCGCGTCGAGCTCACCCCGGGTCATCATCCCGTCGAACTCATCCCACTTCACCGAGGCGCGGACGAAGCCACCGCGCCGAGTGGCGTCAGGCTTCTTCAGGATGTAGTTGAGTAGCCCTGTGCCTCCGGCGCGGCCCTGCACGGCGGACGGCGGGCCCTTGACTATCTCCAGTCGCTCATAACCCACGAGATCCCGCTTATAGTTGCCCATGCGCACGCCGTCGACGGAGATAGATCCGTTCGTCTCGAACCCGCGGAGATTCACTCCGTCACCGGAACCCGCGTGGCGGTTGCGGACGTAGACGTTGGCCGCGTAGCGAAAAGATTCGTCGAAGCTCGTCGCACCGATGTCGTTCCAAAACTCCTTGGTCACGATGTCCACTGTCTGGGGAATATCGATGATGGCCGTGTTGGTGCGCGTCGCGGCCGAGGCGGAGGAGACTTTGTAGCCAGAGGATTTCTCCGCCGTGACGGCGAAGGGGGTCAGCTTGATGGTTTCGGTGGTGTCGACGACCGGAGTCGTTTGAGCAGACAGGCCGGTGATTAAGGCGCCGGCAGACAGCGGAGCTAAGACGAGACGAAGTAGGGCAATGGGTTTCATAGATCGGGGAGTTTGGATTGAGCCGGCAAAACCGGCACGGTTACGAACTCAAATATCATCAGATGCTAAATCGTTTTTTCAAATCAAGGCAAATTTTCCCTTGAGGAAAAATAGGCGGATAATTTCACGAGGACCCCTCGCCGGAGTCGTGGTGCCGTCAGAGTTTTTTGGGGTCGATCACGACGTGCTTAATTTTCTCCCGGTTCCACGTGTAGGTGAGGTGGACGAGGCCGTCGCGCGTTTGGATCACCGCCGGATAGGCGTAGCCGTGCGGGAGCGGCTGGTCTTCGACCGTCACGCGCATATCCCATTTCACGCCGTCAGCTGACAGCGAGACATTCAACGGCCAGCGCACGCCCCAATCTTCATTCGCGTCAGCAATGTTGGGCTGCGCGCCACCGAGGGCGTTGGCTTTGGGATTACTCGGCGCACCGCCGGCACGTTCACGCAGGTTGTAAACGAGCAGTTGCCGGCCGTCGGCGAGAGTGACGGCGTCGCTGCCAGAATTGGGATTATACAAACCCGACGAGACGAGGGGGCTCCACGTGCGCCCCTGATCGCGCGACCAACTTATGGTGATGGTCTTTTCCTTGCTTCGACAGAGGATCTGCAAGCGACCGTCTGCGTGAGTGAGAACGCTGGGTTGGATGGAATTGAACTTCCCGCCGGAATCGAGCGGGCCGGTGACTTGCCACGTGCGCCCGAGATCGGCGGAGCGCTCGACATGGACCTCCCAGCGTTTCGTGAGGTGATTCTCAGTGCTGGAGCCCGAGACCAGCGTGCCGTCGGCAAGTTGGATGGGTTTGTTCTTGATCGGCCCGAGCACGTCTTCGGGCAGACGGCGCGGTTGATCCCAGGTGCGTCCGCCATCGGCGGAGGTCATGAGCATGCCCCACCACGTCTCGGGCGAGGGGCCGACCTTGTAATACAACTGAAGCGGGCCGTCGCGCGGTTGGAACAATACGGGGTTCCAGCATGGATAACGCTTCGCACCGTGTTGCACGCCGTCGGCGACTTTTACGCCCGGGGTCCAACGACCGCTCTCGAGCCGGGCGACGTAGATGCAGACATCAGGATTGGATTCCGCTGTGCCGCCGAACCACGCCGCAAGGAGTTCGCCGCGCGCGGTCTCGACGATCGTCGAGGCATGGCATTGCGGGTAAGCGCCCGGCTCGTGGATGAACTCCGCCGTGACGATGGCCGGATGAGTAGGCGCGGCGAAACTGGCGAGGGTTGTCGCTAGAAGCGCGAGGCCGAAGGTTGTGATTGGAGGGAATTTTTTCATAATAGGGGAAAGGTTAAGTGGTGTCGCGGTTGACGTTTATCGTTACGGCTCGACGAGAAAGATCTGCTGCCGCCAGCGGCCGGTGGTGAAGACGCGACGGTTGAACGCGATAGTTTTACCATCGTGCGACCACACGGCGTTTTCGGGCAATTGCTCGGAGCGCGCAGTCAGCGCACGCGCCTGGCCGGCGTGCCTGTGGCGCACCGGCCGTAGTACGATAGCAATAGGGGCTTAGAAGCGGCCGCTGATACCGAAGTTTAGGCGAGTGCCGTAGAGCTCGCTCATGACGATACGCTGGCTGTTGCCGATATACCAATCGGGCGAGTTGTTGTAGATATTTACGACGTCGACGAATGCCGTGAGCCAGGGCTTCCACTTGTAGGACAGGTTGAGGTCGACCGTGGGATCATCCGTCACGGTGTTACTGAGCAGGAAGTTGGAATTATCTACGCCGCTCACATAAGCGCTCTTGTAGTGGTATTCGACCCGAGCGCCGAAACCACGCCAGTCATAACTGAGGCCGACGTTGTAAGTCTTGGGCACAAAGTTAGCCAAAACGTTGGCCCCGTCGGAATATTTACCGGAAGTCGTGAGTTTCGTGTAATTAGCAAAGAGGCCGATACCATCAAAGGGTTTGGGCAAACTGGTGAAGCGTTGATTATAATTAAACTCGAGGCCGTCGATCTTAGCTTCGCCCAAGTTGGTTCGGGTGGAAAAATCGAAGCCAGCGTAGTTCCCGTTGAAGCCGTTGCCGGCGCCCGTGCCGATGATCCGCGAGCTGCCTTGGATGAAATCACGAATGTCCTTGTGAAACCAGCCGGCCGAAAGGACACCCGCAGGTTCGAAATAATACTCCAGCGAGAGGTCGTAATTCTCCGTGTATTGCGGTTTGAGGCCGGGATTGTTTTGGGAAACAGAACCCAGGCCCGTAGAGGAGTTATAACTCACCGTGGTGCCAGGAACGATTACACTGATCGCTGGGCGCGCGCTGCTGGTCGAGTAGCTCGCGTGCATGACCAAATCGCGCCGGGGTTCATAGCGGAAATGAATACTGGGGAAATATTTCGCGTAATCACCTTCTTTGCGGAGCACGGTCTGGTTGGGATTGAGTGAATCACTGAAGACACCTTGAGCCTCCACGCTGGTGGCTTCGTGGCGGACGCCGCCCAACACCGAGAGGGCGCCAAACTTCACGTTGCCTTGAACGTAGGCGGCGGGAACGCTTTCAGCCGCGATGCTGGCCGGGGCCCGGAAAGAGACGCTGGTGCCGTTAGGCACAAAATACGCCGGCGTGCTGCGGAACTGGGCTTCGACGGGGGAGAGATTCAATTTATCGCGCTTAGGATATTGATTATTAAAAACACCATAGCCGGGAGCTGCATCGCGGAATTGAGCGATGTTGTCGTCATTGACTCCGGTGGCAGCGACGGTGCCGCGCACTCCATCGGCCCCGACATAATTCCAAACCGGCCGATAGGTGCGATACCAGCGGTGCTGGTGCCGATAATTGAATCCGCTCTTGAAGGTAATGGGGAATTTTAAATCGGTAAATTTTTTCTCGTAGTCAGCACGAACCGACGAGACCTCTTCGCGCGTGATGTCGGGCTGTTCAAAGCGTAACGCGAGGTAACGCTTGAAATCGGTACCCGCCGCAACCGAGGTGCCGTAGGTCTGGATGTAATTAGGCCGAGTAGCATCATTACGCGTGTCTACAGCCATGCCGATGCCCGCGAGCGTCGTCGTGAAGCCGTAAAAATTATTATCGTAGGACGAAGGGTTATAGGAGGCCGAGAATTCCAATTTGGAATCGGCCCATTTTTTTTCAGCTCCAACACCGACTTTGTATTGGTGCGAACGCTTGTGCTCTTTGGCGACTTGGTTCGTCCAATTCATGTTCAACATTTCCGTATAAGTGTCAGTATAGCCGGGAGCAACGCCCGCTGCCGCTCCTGCGGTGGTGCGCGGCACGGCGCCCGCTTCAATGGCCGCTCGGCTGACCACATTGTAGTCCGCCACCAGACGGTTGCTAGCCGCACCCTGCCAGTTCACTCGATTGAGGTCGGAGGCAAAATAATTTAGACTGGTATCAAGATAGATGCGGGTGGTCGGATCAAAACGATACTCTAATTTAGAGCCGATGCCGGCGCGGACGCGCTCATACAAGTCATCAAGCGTACGAGCCTGGGTGTTGCGCCCATCGAGCTCAGCGTGTTGCATCTGGACGCGATCACGAAAACTATAGGTCTTTGAATAGCTACCAGAAATAGCGACGCCGAGTCGGCGGTCTGGTCCAAAGGTGTCCATCACGGTGAGCGCTGCGTTCGGGCCAAATTTGTTTTCGAGCGTGCTGCGATAACTATTTTGCGCGAGGCCCGTGCGATAACTCACCACTCGACCGGGATAATCAAAGGCCGATTTGGTCACCAGATTGATGGAGCCACCCAGCGAGTCGGCGGGTTGCTCCGGCATGTTGCCCTTCACGACTTCGATTTCCTTGATGAACTCCGAGGGGATCTGGTCGATCAACGCGGCGCGGTCGCCCTGCGGGGTAAACCCGGCGATGGCCGCGGCCGTGCGCACGCCGTCCAACATGACGGAGTTCAATTCCGGAGGAGTGCCACGCAGGCCGACGCCGACGATCTCGCCCGCTTCTTTACGGACGGCGACACCGGGGAGTTTTTGCAGGAAGTTACCGATGTTGCCGTCGTTCACATTACCGTAGGCATCCATGGAGACGACGTTGACTACATTTTGGGCGTTACGCTGCTTAGTGATTGAGGCTGCATTGCCTTCGCGCGCGCCAGCCACCGTAAAGGCTTCGAGCTTATAAACATCGGAGGTCAAGCCGACGGCAACCTCTACCGCCTGTCCCGCCACAACGACCACCCCGGTATCCTTGGCATCTAGGCCCGTGTAAAAGGCCTTCAGTGTGTAACGACCCGCCGGCACTCGGTTAAAGTTAAAGCCACCGCCACGTTGGGAGGTGGTGGTGAAAGCCGTGCCCTCCAATGAAACCACCACTCCTTCCAGAAAAGCGTTTGTTTGCACGTTGCGCACAGAACCGCTAACCGCGCCTTCGGCCGGCGCTTGAGCCCGTGAAGGTAGAGGCGCCACGACGCTGAATACGCCAAAAACTAACGCACACCAAAGCGTCAATGCCTGGGCACGACGGATTTCAACAGGAATAACTATGTTCATGGATAGGTCGGAGGGATTGGGGGATTTCGAGGTAAAACGAGCTTACAAGCGTTTAGGCCTGCTTAGCAAAAACGTTTTTTCGAGGGAGACTTTATAAAGGTCAATGACTTTCTAATTAGCCCGAACAGCCCGCATCGTTCGAGGAACCCGGATGAGCCCTTGGCCTTTGTGCTGTGGACGCGCTGCACCTTGACCCGGGACACCCTAAGCAATGCTTATTTTCCGTGTACTAATCTTTAAGCGAGAGTAGGTCGAAACCACTTAGTTCCCCCGCGCCCAGACTTTCATCAGACTAGGCTAAGGCGCACTACTGCTTTATAAGAACGATTGATTCGCGTCTTGCTAAAACCTTTTTTCTTGTGGCGGGTGCGGCGACGTTTTAAGACCAAACCGTTATCACTTCATGTCTGCAACGAACCCCTCTGTCTCGGTCGCGCCGCCGCACTTGTACGCCCACGGGCTTCCGCTTGAGCTCAGTGACGATAAGTTCGGCTTTCTCGTAGAATCGAATCCGGCGGAGTCGCCGGCGATTCTGCAAGAACGCATGGAGACAGACGGCTATCTTTACCTTCGCGAATTTTGGCCCCGCGCACAGGTCCAGGCAGTGCGTGACTCCATCACTCGCCAATTGGACGCATTGGGGTTTCTACAACCTGGAGCCCCGACCGATGAGGCCCGCTTCCATGGCCGTGAAGTGGGCCGAGCCATGGGCAACCCGCTCAATCAACAGGATCCTTTACTGCAAAACCTCGTTTTTGGTCCGCGCATCATCGATTTTTTCAAAAGCTTTCTCGGCGGGTCGGTGCGGCATTTCGACTTCGTCTGGTTTCGCACCAAAGGCCCCGGTCTCGGCAGCCCGATCCACTGTGATCTCGTTTACATGGGCCGAGGCACCCATAATCTTTACACGACTTGGGTCCCCCTCGGCGATGTGAGCCTAGATCTCGGCGGGTTACTGGTGCTCGAGGGTTCGCACAAGAAAAACGCCGAGCTCAAACCCTATCTCTCCCGCGACGTTGATGAGTACTGCACCAACCGCGAGGACGCCGCCGATTACGCTTCCGGGAAAAAGTGGTGGGATGGCACGCTTTCAAAAAACGCCACCGCTCTCCAAGCAAGCTTGGGCGGCCGTTGGCTGACTTCACCTGAATTTCGACTGGGCGATGCCATGATTTTCAACATGACGCTCGTGCACGGCAGTTTGGATAATCAGACCGATCGCTTCCGCCTGTCCACCGACACGCGCTATCAACTCGCCGCCGAACCCGTCGATCCTCGCTGGATCGGAGATAACCCCCCGGGCCACACTAACGCGCAAAGACTCGGGCGCGTATGCTAATTAAGTTTACCTTGATGCCCTTCCTTCCGCAACGGCATCCCCGGTGTCATCCTTTATTGTATGAACGGTTCTGAATTCCGCGACGCGCTCCATTCAGGCCGGCGCGTCTATGGCACCATGATCGCGTCCACCTCGCCCCGCTGGGTGCCACTGCTCGCCAGCATGCCGTTGGATTTTGTTTTCATCGACACCGAGCACATCACCATTGATCGCGAAAAACTGTCCTGGATGTGCCAAGCTTACCGCTACGCCGGCCTCGCCCCGGTCGTCCGCATTGGCTCCCCGGATCCTTATGCCGCCTGCCAAATCCTCGACGGCGGCGCGTGTGGTTTAATTGCTCCCTACGTGGAAACCGCGGCGGAGGTGCGCGAGCTGGTGGGCGCCGTCAAACGTCGACCGGTCAAAGGCGCCAAACTCCGGGCGGCGCTTTCTGGCCAAACGCCCTTTGAGCCTGCACTGGAGGCTTATGTCGCCACGCAGAATCGCGCCCACTCTCTGATTGTTAATATCGAAAGCGTGCCCGCCATTGACGCTCTAGATGAAATTCTAGCGGTGCACGGGCTCGATGCCGTCCTCATCGGACCCCATGATTTGTCGTGCAGCTTAGGCCAGCCGGAACGCTACGATACGCCCGAATTCGAAGCGGCCGTAACGGATATTTTTCGGCGCGCCCGCGCCGCCGGTATCGGGGCTGGGATTCACTCTTGGATGTCTGCCTCCCGGGAGGCCAGTTGGTGCGCGGCCGGCGCAAATTTTATTATCCATAGCTCCGATATCATCGCCACCCGCACCACGCTCACCGCGGAGGTGAATGCCCTCCGGCAACACCTGAGCGACGCCGGCCGCGCCACCACCGACGAGGGTACGACCATCGACTGAAGTCCTTTTAGCTTTTTTATGTATACCCCTACCCTGCCCCCCTCCCATCGACTCATAGCGCTCATGAGTCTCGCCACGGCCGTGTGCGCCACGGTTCTCTCAGCCCAACCGCAGATTTCATCCGCCCTAGAAAAATTTGCGGCCGCTCGTAACGTCGGACTTCCAGCTCTAAGCTATGATCTGACCCGAGCGACTGTCATCACCCCGCCAACCGTCTCCGGCCCCGAACAGAAAGCCGTGGCCATGTTGGTTGAGGAAACGGAATCACGCACCTTGGTGCGATGGCCCGTCGCCCATACGCTGCCGGCCGGCGACTCACCGACGATCATCGTGGGGCGCTTTGCGGAGGTGCGCACGCTCCTCGGCGCCCGCGCGCCCGAGGCGGCACTCAATGAAAACGCCGTCGGCGCCGAAGGCTATCAGCTCATCACCTTAGGCGCCGCCGGTTCAGCCAAACCCATAATCATCATCGCTGGTCGCGACGCCCGCGGCGTGCTCTTCGGCGTAGGCCACCTGTTGCGCACCCTTCATTTCGGGCCGGCCCGGGCCGGCTTACTGAGCCCCCTAAATCTTACCACCTCACCGCGCTACTCTTTACGCGGCCATCAACTCGCCTACCGCCCCAAACCCAACTCTTACAGCGGCTGGGATCTCCCTCAGTGGGAACGCTACATCCGCGAGCTCACTATCTTTGGATGTAACGCGATCGAGCTGCTCCCGCCGCGCACCGACGACGATGCAGATAGCCCTCATTTTCCGCGGCCCCAACTGGACATGATGGTCGGCATGTCCCGCATCGCCGCCTCATACGGCCTGGATGTGTGGATCTGGTATCCCGCGATGGATGAAGATTACAGCAAGCCAGAGACCGTCGCCTTCGCGCTCAAAGAGTGGGCGGAAGTTTTCAGCGCTCTGCCCCGCATCGATGCCATTCTCGTACCCGGCGGCGACCCCGGCCACACCCCGCCTCGCCTCATGTTTCCGCTGTTAGAAAAGCAAACCGCCAGCCTTCGCCGTTTTCATCCCAAAGCCACGATGTGGCTCTCGCCACAGGGTTTTAACCAGAGCGATATGGATTATTTCATCGGCTACCTCACCGAGCAAAAACCTGCCTGGCTCGCCGGTGCTGTTTTCGCACCCTGGGTCCACATGGACCTCGCCGAATTCCGCCGGCGCGTCCCCGCCTCCTACCCGATCCGCTACTACCCTGACATCACCCACACCCGCAGCTGCCAATACCCGATCGCCGATTGGGACCGGGCCTTCGTGCTCACCCAGACGCGCGAGCCCATCACCACCCGGCCGCACGACATGGCGAATATCATCCGCCTACTCCAACCCCACACCATTGGCGCCGTCACCTACTCCGAAGGCTGCACCGATGATATTAATAAAACCGTCTGGTCCCGCCTGAGCTGGGATCCCGACGCCTCGCTTCAAGAGGTTCTGCGTGACTACGGGCGCTACTTCATCAGCGAACGCCTCACTGATGATTTCGCCCAAGGTATTTTTGCCCTCGAACGCAACTGGCAAGGCCCACTCCTGCCTCACGAAGAGGTATATACCACCCTCGCTCAATTCCAAGCGATGGAACGCGCCGCCACGCCGCGCGATCTCCAAAATTGGCGCTTTCAGATGGCGCTCTACCGCGCGTATTTCGACGCCACCGTGCGCGCCCGCTTGATCCACGAAACTGCGCTCGAGGCCAGCGCGATGGAAACACTCCGCACCGCGCCCACCCTCGGAGCCGCCCAAGCGATGACCCGAGCCGAAGACATCCTCAACCAAACCATCACTCAACCTACCGCCCAGGCCTGGCGCACCCGCACCCACCAACTCGCCGAAGCGCTGTTTCAAAGTATTAAAATGAAACTCAGCGTGCCGCTCTACCGCGCGATTAGCCAAGGCCGCGGCGCTAGCTTGGACACCCTCGATTACCCCCTCAACAACCGCGCATGGCTCACCGCCCGCTTCGCCGCCATTCGCCAAATCGATCGCGAACCAACGCGCCTCGCCCAACTCCAGGAAATCACGACCTGGACCAATCCCGGCCCGGGCGGTTTCTACGACGACCTCGGCAACGCCTCCGCCTCACCGCACCTCGATCGCGGCCTCGGTCACGAACACGACCCGGCCTTCCTCCGCACCCCTCTTGACGGTCATATCGCTGCCGGCGTCGGCTCGCCCCTGCCTCTGCGCACCTCGTGGGTCGATTTCGCCTGGGGTCTCAACGACAACAGCGTCACCCTCAATTACACCCAACTCGATCCCACCGCCGAATACCGCGTGCGCGTCGTCTACCCCGACATCCGCTCCAAGGCCAAAATCCGACTCGTCGCCAACGGCACGATCGAAGTCCACCCCTACATCACGCGCGCCAACCCCATCGCGCCAGTCGCCTTTGATATCCCGCGCGCCGCCACCGCCTCCGGCACACTCTCGTTGAACTGGACCCGTGAGCCCGGTCTTGGTGGCAACGGCAGCGGTTGCAGTATCAGCGAAGTCTGGCTCGAGAAAAAGACCGCTGCCCCAATCGCCCGCTAAACTAATTTCCCCTCGGGTGAGGCCCCGCGCCTCACCCGAGCGAGGACGTTTCCCGGTGGCCCGAAGACGCCCGCAGCGCCTCCACCAACGGTACCGCCACGCTGCGCCCTGGCTCGGCCCCGCGCGCAAGTTGCTGCAACAACAACGCACTCGCCTGCTCCGCAAACTCCCGATGCGACACGCCCACACACGAAAGCGGCGGATCAAAAAACGGCGCGATATCGTAGTCACCCACCCCCATCACCGCCATATCCCCTGGGATCGTTAGACCGCGCTCTTTAATCGCGCGATAAGCACCCAACGCCAACGCATCCGATACCGCGTACAACCCATCGCATTTCCCCCCGCGCTCAAGAAAAGCCTGCAACGCCTCATAACCCGCGGTCTCGGAGAGATTCTCCGCAACGATCTCCGCCGGAGCACTCCCCGTCAGCTGGGTCGAACGCTGCATAAATGTATCCACGCGCGCGCGCGTACTCTGCGTCAATGGACTGCCGTGCAACACCGCCAAACGCTGGCGCTTACTGCGAAAAAGAATCTCCGCCGGCCGGCCCCCCGTCGTAGCTTCCACGACCGACGCATACCCTGGAATCGCTCGATTCACCAGCACCGATGGATACGGCAAGTGCACCCGCGTGAGAAACGCATCATCCGCCGCCGTGGTATTCATGATCAACGCCGCGTTGAAATGATCACCCGTGAGCAAACCCGGCATCTCGCGCAGATGCCCCGCCGGAAACATCTCGATCAACAACGAAAACGAATGATCGCTCCCCGCTGCCACCGCCCGCTGCAACGCAGCGATGAAATGCTTCACGAGCGGTATCGGCGCCTCGAAACTGGTGATCAACGCCAACACGACCGTGTTTTTACTCGACCCGCCGCTGCGTAACCGCCGCGCGCTGATGTTCGGCAAATAACCCAACTCCGCCGCCGCCGCGCGGATTTTTTCCACCGTCGCCGGAGAAATCCGGCGCTCGACGTGGCGGTTGTTGAGCACCGAAGACACCGAACCGATCGAGACACCCGCCGCCGCCGCGATGCTCCGGACGGTCGCGCGCCCGCGGGGCTTTTTCGTTAGTTTTGTTTTTCCCACGGGTTCGAAGATTCCTTCGGTAACATTTCCAGAGAATGCCGGCGAGGCAAGGCCGGCGCGGAACCTGCCATCGGTCAAAACTCGCTGGCAAATTCACCGATCATGAGGACGGTTCGGCTCCTGGGGTGTAGAACCCATTGTGGGCGACACCGAAACCGGGATACCTTTACCCATGTCCAAACTCGTTCTCCTCGCTCTCCTCGGCACTCTCTTCTTTATGTCCGGCTGCGCCACTCCCCTGCCCCCGCTCAAGACCGTCGAACGCGTGGACCTGCCCCGCTACATGGGCGCATGGTATGTGATCGCGGCGATCCCCACCTTTATCGAGACCGAGGCCTACAACGGCATCGAGACCTACCGCCTCGAGCCCGACGGTTCCATCGACACCGTGTTCACCTTCAACCAAGGCGGCTTCGACGGTCCCGCCAAACGCCACAACCCGCGCGGCTTCGTGGTGGACACGGTCAACAACTCGACCTGGGGCATGCAGTTCGTCTGGCCGTTCAAGGCCGAGTTTTTGATCACGCACCTCAACGCCGACTACACGCAGACCGTAATCGGCCGCAACCGACGCGACTACGTCTGGATCATGGCCCGCACCCCGCAGATCCCGGAAGCCGACTATCAAAGCCTGCTCACGGAATTGATCGCGCAAGGCTACGATCTGAAAAAACTGAGGAAGGTGCCGCAGCGCTGGCCGGAGAAGAGATAGACACCCAAGTCGGAGTTCCAATTTCGCAAACGCCCACGCGAGCTTACCGCGGTCGGGCGACCGAGCGTAGTCAAAACCATGCCCGCCGAGTGCAGATCTCCGGCCTCCAAACTTCAGGGCGCTGCCGCCCGTCGGCGGACCTCACCAACTCAGCCCGTAATTCAGACCATAGTCGCGTTCTCCGCCCACGCGGGCGACGCTGGCGAGTAGGTCATGGTCCAAAGCGTTACGGACGGTCGCGGTCAGACTGTGATTGAAATTCCCCGCCTTCCAGCGGTAACTCGCGCTCAGGCTCGCCAACGTATAGCTCGGGTAGGCGAGATAAACGTGAGTCTTGTTTTCGTAGCTCGACACGGTGTCGCTCACGTAGGTCAACCCGGCGGCAAGGCCCAACCCGGACCAGCGGCCATTCCGACCAAAGGTGTAACGCGCGGTGAGTCCGCCCGTGAGCCAAGGGAAGCGCGAGAGCTCCCGGCCGATCTCTTCCGGCAGATCGGGCGATGCCGTCGTGATCGCGCGGTTGTAGGTCGCCCTCGCCCCGAGCGAAAGCGCTTCCGAGACTTTGTATCTCCCTTCCAACGAGCCGCCAGTAAATCGCTCTTCACCGGCCGCGACCAACTGCGGCTGGGTCTGGTTGGCGTCGAAGATAGGATCGTCGTAAAGGGGATTTCGCCGCGAAATATTTTGGTTAAAATACGCGAAGCCCATCGCGATCAGAGCCAGCCGACGCTCGAAAAACAGCCCTTTGCCGCCCACCTCGTAGCCGAGGGTCGTCTCGTTGCCCTGCACTCGGCCGGTGCGCGCATCGACGCGCGACGAGGGCTCAAACGCCGTGCTCGTGTTGGCGAAGACCAATATCTTGCCCGGCACCGCCACGTAGTTGGCCCCGAAATGTCCCGAAAGCTCTCCCGTTTCATCGCTTACTTTCGGTTGCACCGCGCCCGGCCTCCGGTCGGCCACATCGATCGTCACGAAATCCCGCCGCACCCCCGCCGTCACCACGAGGCGTCCCTTAATGAAGGCCGCCCGTTCGCTCACGAAAATCCCCGTGTAGCGATTCTCCTCGGCCCGATGGGTGATAAACCGCGAAAAACGTCTCGGCTCGTAGGCCGGCCGGAAATAATTCGGCGCGGCGGGATCGAAGAAGCGCACATCGGCCGGCAGCACGTTGCGATCCGCGATCGTGAGCGCGCTCTGCACGCGCTCGTAGTCGGTGCTCGTGGTGTCCAGTGAAACGGTGATCTTGTGGTCGGCGTTTAACACGAAAAACCGCGTGGTCACGTCGATCTGGCCGGTGACCGCAGAGAACGGCTGTTCAACGTGCTGGGGCTCGCGGATTCCGCCGAATTTCTTCGTGTCGAGCAGGTAGGGACCGGTGGTCCAGCGATCTTCGTCGAAGCTCCGGGTAAAGCCTTGCAGACTCGCCCGCACGCTCACTCGCCGGCCGATCTGGCCCTCGAGTTGAAGCACCGCGCTGGCGGTGCGTTTGCGGTAGCCCGCGTTGGGCCCGTAGATGTTGAAATCCGCCAAGGGACGGTGGGGGCCGAGAATTTTGGAAGAAGCCGTGGCCCGGTAATCGGCGAGGTTGGGTGGGGCGTTGGCGGCGCGCTCGTCGTAGTCGAACTGCACCATCGAGCTCCACGCGCGGTTCAATTTCCAGACGACCGCACCGTTGGCCGCTCGGTGGCGATTGTAGGTGAAGGGTTGCGGCCCGAACCGCTGGTCGGCGGCGAAGGAGAACCGGTACCACGCTTTTTTGGGCACGAGCTGACCGCTCAGCTCAAAATCCGCCCCCAGATAATCCTTACTGGTCGCGACCAAACTCAGCCGCGAGCTTTTGCGCCCCTTCGGTCGCGCCGAGATGAAGTTTTGGATGCCGCCCGGCGCCGCCCGACCGACGACCGGCGTGAGCGGGCCTTGAATCGACTCCGAGCCCCCGGGGTTAAGAATCTCAGGCATCCCAACCTGGGTGAAACCGTTGCGCTGCCGCGGCGTGGGGAAGCCCTTAAGATTAACGCGATTCACGCCGGCGGCGGTGTCCGCAGGCGACGCGGCGGCGATGGCTGAGAGTTCCGTTCCGATGTCGTGCAGCGGGTCGTCATCGGCGGTCTCGACCATAATGAGGTCGTTGGAAAACGGCGATTCAGCGCGTTCCGCCTCGGGCGCGTCCATGCCGGTCGGATCGATGGTTTCATCGAGAATAGCGCCCGATACCTTGAACCTCCCCAGCTGGATCAATTCGTCCGCCTCCGTCGGTGGTGCCTCGAGCGAGGCGCCGGGCACGGGCAGGGGCCGGATCGGAAGCGGGGGTGCGAGCGGCTGGGCATGCAGCGCCAACGCGGCTGCGCTCAGGCCGGCCGCAAGCCAGCGGCCAAGTTGGGGAGCATTGCAAAAAATCACGGAAGTCGATTGCGCGAAGAAATTCGGTTCGTATCAATCCCCTTTCTCTCTCCGCGTCTTTCCTCGCCATGGCCGACACTCCCCGCCCCCGCAGCCTGAATCCGATCCTCGCTCAGCTCGGGTTGATCGCGCTTTTGCTCGCCTTGCCTTTTATCGCGCCGCCCGACGGACGCGAACGCGCCTCGATCGCCCAGTTCGTCGGCCGGTTTCATCCGGTGCTCGTGCATCTGCCCATCGGGTTGTTGCTGCTCGTGCCGGTGCTCGAAATCGGCGGCCTGCTCCACGTCTCGCGTCACCTGCAAAAAACCGCCGGTTTCGTGCTCGCCCTCGCCACCACCGGCGCGGTCTTCGCCACGGCCGTCGGCTGGTTGCTCGCTTGGAGCGGCGGCTACAAGGGCGAGACCATCATGGACCATCTGTGGGGCGGAGTCTGGTTGAGCGCCGCCTGCATCGTGCTCACGTGGTTCCGCCGCGGCTACATGGCGGGTGAGGGCTATCTGTTTATTCGCCTCGGCTACATGCCGCTGCTGTTCGCGACGATCGCGCTCATGTCGTGGACGAGTCATCAAGGCAGCGTCATCACGCACGGCGACGACTACCTCACGAAGCACATGCCCGCTGGCCTGAAACAGTTTCTCGGCCTCAAGCGCGCGGTGCCGCCCGCCAAGCCCGCCGCCGAGCCGAAGGCCGGCGTCACCGCTGAGCCCTTGACCGCCGCGCCATCGCTCTACGCGGAGAAAATCGCTCCGCTGATGGAGAAAAACTGCGTCGCCTGTCACAAGCCCTCGAAGATCAAAGGTGGCCTCCGCATGGACACCTACGAATTGCTAATGGAGGGCGGCGACAGCGGCCCGCCCGTGATCGCCGGCTCGTTGGAAAAGAGCGACCTCTACCGCCGCATCACGTTGCCGACCGACGACGAAGAATTCATGCCGACCGACGGCAAGCCCGCGCTCAAACCCGACGAGATCAAGCTCATCGCCGAGTGGATCATGGCCGGCGCGCAGCCGTAATTCACCGTCCGTCCTCTCCCCATGCCGCCCGCCGCCGCTCCGCTCCCCTGCGTCCGCCTGCTCGCCACGGGTGGCACCATCGCCGGCGCCCACACCACCGGCCGCGGTTACCGCGCTGCCGCTCTTTCCATCGAGGCGCTCGTCGCCGCCGTCCCCCAGCTCGCCACCCTCGCCCGCATCAACGTCGAGCAAGTCGCCAAACTCGGCAGCCAAGACATGACCGAGGCCGTCTGGCGCAAACTCGCCGCGCGCGTGCAGGCCGCCGTCGACGATCCCGCGCTCACCGGCGTCGTCATCACCCACGGCACCGATACGATGGAGGAGACCGCCTATTTTCTTAACCTCGTCGTGCGCTCGGATAAGCCGGTCGTGCTCGTCGGCGCGATGCGCCCCGCCACCGCGATGAGCGCCGATGGCCCGATGAACCTGTTCAACGCCATCGCCGTTGCGACCGCCACCGCCGCCCGCGGCCGCGGCGTACTCGTCGTCGCCAACGACGAAATTCACTTCGCCCGTGAAGTCGCGAAAACCAATACCACGCAGCTCGGCACATTTGCCAGCGGCCAACGCGGCCTCGCCGGCTTGGTCAATTCCGGCCGCCCCCATTTCTACGCTCCACCCGTCCGCCGCCACACCGCGGCGAGCGAGTTCTCCTCAGCAAGTGCCCCAAGTGGCACGGGCGTCCCGCCCGTGGTCGGGACTGGGCTTACACGCCGGAAGCCCGCGCTGTTCCCGAGGCTCCCCCGCGTCGACCTCATCTTCGCCCACGCCGGCATGGACCGCGCACTGATCGACGCCGCCGTGACGGCGGGCGCGCGCGGCCTCGTGATCGCGGGCGTAGGCGACGGCAACCTCGGCGCGCCCGCCCTCGCCGCCTGTGCGGCGGCGGCGAAAAAGGGTGTCGCGATCGTGCGCGCGTCCCGCACCGGCGGCGGCGTGGTCGAGCGCAACATTGAGATCGACGACGACCGCCTCGGCTTCATCGCCGCCGACGAGTTGAACCCGCAAAAAGCTCGCGTCCTCCTCATGCTCGGCCTCACGCGCACGCGCGACCCGCGCACGTTGCAGGACATGTTCTTCACCTACTGAGCGTGGACGCGCGGCCACGCCCGGCCGCACTTCAGAAACTGCACTCGCGATTTCTGCACAATTTTTCCGACGGAATCATCGCCCGAACCATGCGGGGAAGTCGTCACGGCCGAGCTAACCTGCGTCCAGCCTTGTAAGACTTCTCTCCGATGAAAGCCACGTTGCCCGAATCTCGCGCCAGTAAGAGCGAGCTTGCTCGCGATTCTGAGGCCGCGCGGCCGTGAAACACGTTGAATCGCGAGCAGGCTCGCTCCTACATCGAACCGAGCCGTGCGGAAAAACACGTGGCGGCGCCCGCCGGGGCTTACTTGGTCTCGTCCACCACGAGGAAGCGGATCACGCCGGCGCGCCAGAACCGCACGAGGACTTTCGGGCCTTTGATTTCTTCGCTCAGCTTCACGGCTTCGTCGGCGTTGCGCACGGTCTTCCGGTCGAGTTCCAAAATGATGTCGCCTTCGCGCAGGCCGGCCCGCGCCGAAGCGCTGTCGGACTCGACGCCCGTGATGATCGCACCCTCGGTCCGGCGCGGCAGATTCAGCTCGGCCCGTTGCTCGGCACCGATGTCGGCCACGCCCACCCCATTGAGCACGCCGATGTCGTTGCCGCCGATTCCCGCCACGGCCCCGCCTTGGCCGGGGAGCGAGGCGAGTTTTACTTTTACGGTCTTGGGTTTGCCCTCGCGCAGATACTCCACCGCCGCTTCCACCCCGGGGGTCAGGCGCGTGACCATCAACTGAAGATGTCGCTGGTCGCGGATGGCGGTGCCGTCGATCTTCGTGATAATGTCGCCGTTTTTCAGGCCCGCTTTTTCGGCCGGCGTGTCGGCCTGCACTTCGACCACTAAAGCGCCTTGGGTGACGTCGAACATTTGGGAGAGTTCCGCATCAAGCGGCTGCGTCTGCACGCCGAGATAGGCGCGGTCCACGCGGCCGGTTTTCACCAGTTGCTCGGCGATGGCGCGCGCTTGGTTGATCGGGATGGCGAAACCCACGCCGTTGAACCCGCCGCTGCGGCTGAGGATCGCGGTGTTGATGCCGATCAGGCGACCGTCGCTGTCGAGCAGCGCGCCGCCGGAGTTGCCGGGATTGATCGCGGCATCGGTCTGGATGAAATCTTCGTAGGTCGTGAGCCGCATCGCCCCGCGGCTGAGCGCGCTCACGATGCCGCTGCTCACCGATTGGCCGACGCCAAAGGGGTTGCCGATCGCGAGAACCACATCGCCGACTTCAAGTTGGTCGCTGTCACCGAGCGTCGCCGCGGTCAGGCCCGTGGCATCGATCTTGATCACCGCGATGTCCGCTTTCGGATCGCGACCGACAATCGTGGCTTTGAATTCGCGGCGCGGCTCGCCGAACGCGACTTTCACCTCGTCGGCGTCCTCGACCACGTGGTTGTTGGTGAGAATGTAGCCGTCCGTCGAAATGATGACGCCCGAGCCTTGGCCTTCCTGGGTGGGGCCACGGCCGCCGCGGTCATCCTGTTCGGGCACGCCGAAGTAACGGCGGAACTGCGGATCGTTGAAAAACGGCGACATCTCGCGTTGCGCGCGGACTTTTTTCGAGGAGAACACATTGACCACGCTCGGGGCCGTTTTCTTGACCACGGCCGAGTAGCTGACGCGGTCGGCGGCCTCGCGATTGACGGCTTTGGCGTCGGACTTGAGGACGAGCGGCGGGCGCTCGGGGGTCTTGGAATTAGCTTTTTCCTGAGCTCGGAGCGCGAAAGGCGTGGCGGCGAGGAAGGCGACCGAAGCGAGCAGGGTGAGAGAGGCGGAGCGAAGCGTGCGGAGTTTCATGACTGGATAGAAGGGAAAGGGAACCGCCCCTCCGACTTTGTCCAGCGCGCGAGGTTCCATTAGCCCGAGCTTCCGCCCCAAAAACGGAAAACTTCCGCGACCCCCGCAATTTCCGTCCCTGAACCTTGACCCCGTGCGTGCATTAGGGCATTGCTCGCCGGCTATGCCAGACGCTCCCTCTTCCACCACGCCGGCTCCGGCTCCCGTTTCGATGGAAAACCTCGTCGCGCTCGCCAAGCGCCGCGGGTTTATCTTCCAGTCCTCCGAGATTTACGGCGGCTTCAACGGCTTCTTCGACTACGGCCCGCTCGGCGCCGAGTTGAAGAAAAACATCCGCGACTGCTGGTGGGCCGACATGGTGCGCCGCCGCGACGATGTCGTCGGCATCGAAACTTCGATCATCATGCACCCCAAGGTCTGGGAGGCCTCCGGCCACGTCGCCGGATTTTCCGATCCGCTGGTGGACTGCAAGGTAAGCAAACAACGCTACCGCGCGGATCAGTTGTTCTTCTCCCCGATCATCGTCACCGGCGCCGACGGCGTTGCCCAAACCGTCGGCTACGTCTCCGCCCTCGAAAGCGAAAACACCGCCGGCGAGCTTCAATCGGCCGCCGAGACGTTCAAACGCAAGAAAGCCCTCCAAGGCACGCTCTCGCCCGTCGTCGCCAAAGATCTCACCGAGGCCCGCGAAGACGAGATCGCGCTCATTCCTTCGCCCGCCACCGGCGAGCCCGGCAGCCTCACCGCCCCGCGCGCGTTCAACATGATGTTCCAGACGAACGTCGGCGCCATGACCGACGGCTCGTCCGTCGCCTACCTGCGCCCCGAGACCGCGCAGGGCATGTTCGTCGATTTCAAGAACGTCGTGGACACCGGCCGCGTGAAGTTGCCCTTCGGCATCGCCCAGATCGGCAAATCGTTTCGCAACGAGATCACGCCGCGCAACTTCATCTTCCGCTCCCGCGAATTCGAACAGATGGAGATGGAATATTTTATCCACGAGGACGCCGACTGGTCGAAATGTCACCAAGAGTGGATCGAGTGGTGCCGGCAGTGGCTGCTCTCCGTCGGCCTGCCCGCAGCGAAGCTCTCGCTCTATGAGCACAAGAAAGAGAAGCTCGCGTTCTACTCGCGCGGCACGACCGACATCATGTTCGAGTATCCGTTCGGCGTGCAGGAGCTCTGGGGCATCGCCGCCCGGGGTAGCTACGATCTCACGCAGCACGCCAACGCTTCCGGCAAGCCGCAGGAAATCTTCGACGAGGCCACGAAAAAGAAATTCGTCCCGCACGTCATCGAGCCCGCCGTGGGCGTCGACCGCATTTTCTTGGCGGTGCTCTGCGCCGGTTACGCCGAAGAGGCCGTCACCGACGAGAAGGGCAACACCGAGACGCGCACCGTGCTCCGCCTCTCCCCGCGCCTCGCGCCGGTGAAGGTCGCCGTGCTGCCGCTCCTCAAAAACAAAGAGGTCCTCGTCGCCCGCGCGCAGGCGCTCTACAAGAAACTCCAGAAACGCTACGCCGTTTTCTACGACGAGACCGCCGCCATCGGCCGCCGCTACCGTCGGCAGGATGAGATCGGCACGCCGTGGTGCGTGACCATCGATTTCGACACGATCGAAAAGCCCGGCGACACCTTCACCCTCCGCGAACGCGACTCGATGCAACAACGCCGCGTCACCGAGGCTGAACTCTTCGCCTTGCTCGAGGAACACGTTTACTGAGCCGATTCCGCGCCGGCTGCCCGCCGGCGCATTGTCCGTTTTCTCCGCCTGCCGGCTCACCGCCGGCCCCTTCCCTCTTCGCTATGTGCGCCAAAGCCCGTCCTCCCGTCATCCGCAGCGTCCAGACTCCAGACGCGCTCGCCGCGCTGCGCACGTGGCTCGACACGTTTGAATCCCGCGCCCGCAAGCTCGGCGAAGCCCTCTCGGCCACCAGCCAGGTCAAGAAAATCGTCGCCAACGCCGACCACTACATCGAGACGGTCGTCACCGACGAAGAGGAAAAATTCCCGCTCACATTCTTTCTCACGCGGGGCCAGTGGACGGCAAAATGCGCCTGCGACCAGCGCCACAACTGCCGCCACATCTATGCCGCCGGTCTCACGTGGCTCGCCGAGGCGAATTCCGGGGCGCCCGCCGCCGATCCCGGTGCCCTGCTCACCGCGAAAAAAGCCGCGCCCGTCGTCGCCGCGGCCACGCCCGCCGCGCCCGTCAACAAGCACACCTTCCGGGTGCAATGGTCGCCCGTGTTGGTTGAAAAACTCGGCCGTGCCCTGACCGAGGGCGAGACTCGCCAACTCGGCAATCTCGCCGCGCTCTTCGCCGACTTCGCCCGGGGCTCCGGCAAGCTCCACGCCAGCCAACTCCGCACCCACGGCCTCGCGTTCGTGCCGCCGCCCGGCCACGAGCTGCACTCGCCGATTTTCCAGGGTTGGTGGAATATCGACAACCCGCCCCGCGATCCGTGGGCACTTTGGCAATATATCGCCTACCACTACGAGCAGAGCGGGCGCGAAATCCCGGCCTTCCTGCAGCCTCTCACCGATACCACCGCCGTTCACGCTGCCGTCGACGAACAACTCGTGCAGGAAGAACTCGCCGTGTGGCGCACGGCCTTTGCCGCGCCCGAGACCACCGGCACCGCTCACGCCGACAACATCGCCACCGACATCACCGGGCTTCGCGCGCGCCTGAATCCCCTTGGCCGTTTTCTCGTCGAGGTAAAACCCGCCGTGGACAAGCCGTGGCGTCCGCCCACGCAACGTTGGTTCACCGCGCTCGCCGCCTCACGCCCCGCCGATTTCGCCGATCGTCCGCCCGCCGAGGCCGCGTTGGCGGCTCTGCTCATCTCCGAGAGCCGCGGCTACGGCTGGCAATACACCCATCGCCTCGCCCTTTCGGCCGACGCCGCCGCCGCGCTGCTGGCCACCACCGCAGCCCGCGACGCCATCTTTCGCACCGACGAGACCCCGTTTGTGATCGAGCCCGAACCGCTCGTGCCCGAAGCCGCCGTCTCCACCGTTCAACGCGACCGCCTCGAACTCCGCCTCCTCACGTCCGACGGTCAGCCCGCCGACGAGGCGCGGATCATCGTCAAGAAACCCACGGCGCTTTATCTTTTTGGCGGACGCGTGTTCCGCGGACCGCCGCCGCTGCCCGCCCGGCACATTCCCGCCGCGGTGTTGGCCGACGCTGGCCTCATGTCCCGCCTCCGCGCGTCCGGTCTGCGTCTGCCCGCCGCCCTAGAGGGTCGCGTGCGCCGCGTGCCGCTGCGCCCGGTCATCAAGTGCTGGAGCACCGCCGACACCGAGCCCGACGCGTCCGAATACTTCCAAGCCCAACTCTTCGCCCGCTCGGGCAATCCGGCGTGCGAGCAGGTCTGGGACGGCGAACGCGGCTGGCAATGGGCCGCCGGCAAAGCCCCGGCTCCCCGCGCTGGCGAAGAGCGACTGCTGGAGTTCGATCTCAACGGCGCCAACGCCATCGCCGCCGCCTTCACCGAGTTTCGCCTCACTTGGAACCGTTGGGTCAACGTCTGGTCGCGCTCGATGGCCAAGACGTTTCCCGAGGAGTTCCTCGCTTGGCGCGAGACCCTCCCGCCCGATCTCGAGATCGAGGCCTCGCCCATGCTCGAGGGCCTCCTCGGCCCCGCGCTCCGAGCTCACGTCGAATTTACCACCGAGGCCGCCCCCGCCGGCGAAGGCCGCGATTGGTTCGACCTCACCGTGCAACTCAAGGTCGAAGACACCCGCCTCAAACCCGACGAGCTCGCCCTCCTGCTGAAGGCCCGCGGCAAATGGGTGCGCCTCGCCACGCACGGCTGGCGGCGCCTCGAGGTCGCCGGCAATCCCAATCACAACGCCGAAGCCGCCCTCGATCGCCTCGGGCTGCGCGCCGAGGACATGCTCACCACCGGTAAACCGGCCAAGCACCGCCTCCACGCCCTGCAACTCGTATCGGAGGCCGATACCTTTGCCGCCGCCGACACCGCTCTCGCCGACACGCTGCGCGAGCGCGCCGCTGCCCTCATCGCCCTGCCGACGCCGGAGCTTCCGACCGGCTTGCGCGCCACGTTGCGCCCCTATCAGGAAGAAGGGTTTCATTTTCTCACCCACTTGGCCGCCCGCGGCTTCGGCGGTATCCTCGCCGACGACATGGGCCTCGGCAAAACCGTGCAGGCCCTCGCCTGGCTCCTTCACCAATCGCACGCCCACACGGCGGCCGGCGCGACCAAGCCCTTCCGCGCCCTCGTCATCTGCCCCAAGAGCGTGATGCACGGCTGGCTCACCGAGACCGAGCGTTTCGCTCCCGAGCTCACCGCCGAAGCGTTTACCCCGTTGCTGTCCCTCGCCACGCGGATGCCCGGCCCCGCCGATCGCGGCGCGATCCTCGTCGTCAATTACGCGCAACTTCGCATCAACACCGATTGGTTCCAACGGCACGAGTGGGACGCCGTCATCCTCGACGAAGCCCAGTTCATCAAAAACCCCACGAGTCAGACCGCCGCCATTGCCCGCGCCATACCCGCCGCGCACCGCGTCGCCCTCACCGGCACGCCGATCGAGAACCGCCTCCTCGATCTCTGGAGTCTGTTCGCCTTCGCGCAGCCCGGCCTCCTCGGCAGCCAAGCCGGTTTCCGGCGCCAATATCCGGTCGAGGACCCCACCGCGCCCGCCCGCCTCCGCCGCCGCGTTCGTCACTTCATGTTGCGCCGCACCAAGGCCCAGGTCGCCCCAGAGCTCCCGCCACGCACCGAAGACATCATCCTCGTCGACCTCGACGGTGAACAACGCGCCCTCTACGACGCCGAGCTGAAACGCGCCCGCGCCCAACTGCTCGGCATCGAAACCGCCCGCGCGCTCGACGCCGTGCGGTTCAACGTCCTCGCGAGCCTCCTCCGCCTCCGCCAGATCTGCTGCCATCCCGCCCTCGTCTCCGGCGCCCACAGCGAGATGCCGAGCGCCAAACTCGACGCCCTGCTCGAACGCCTCGAAGAACTCCGCGACGAGGGCCAACAGGTCCTCGTCTTCAGCCAGTTTGTTTCCCTGCTGGAGCTCATCGAACCACGGCTCAAGGAAGCCGGAATCGGTTATCTCATGCTGACCGGCGCCACGGAGAATCGCGGCGAACTCGTCGACCAATTCCAGTCCGACAAAACCAAGACCGTTTTCTTGCTCTCGCTCAAGGCCGCCGGCTCCGGGCTAAATCTCACCGCCGCGAGCTACGTCATCCTCTGCGATCCGTGGTGGAATCCCGCCGTGGAAGCGCAGGCGATCGACCGCACGCACCGCATCGGCCAGACCCAGCCCGTGGTCGCCTATCGCCTCGTCGCCGCTGACACCGTGGAGCAAAAAATCCTCGCGATGCAGAAAGACAAAGCCGCCCTCGCCAACGCCGTCGTCCAGGAGGAGTCCCTCGCCAGCGTCCTCGACCTCGACAGCCTCCGCGAAATCCTCGGTTAAATCGGCCGGATTCCCCTCAACGCCGCACCGTGATTTTTTTTATCACCACCGGCGTGGTCGGCTGGCTCATCGCCCCGTCCATCCCGCGGGTGGTCGCTACCCCGGCGATCGCGTCGACGATTTCGAGGCCCTTCGTCACCTGCGCAAAAATCACGTAGTTCGGCGACAGCGGATAGTCCGCGTGCATGATGAAGAACTGGCTGCCGTTGGTGTTCGGCCCCGAATTGGCCATCGCCAGAATCCCGCGTTTGTAACCGGCCCGATACAACGGGGAGTCGGCCTTGATCTCATCTTCAAACTTCCCGCCCCACGCGCTCATGCCGCCACGGCCCGTACCTTCGGGATCACCGCCTTGGAGCATGAAGCCCTTCACGATGCGGTGAAACGTGACGCCGTCGTAATAACCGTGCTCGGCGAGCAGTCGGAAGTTTTCAACGGCCTTGGGCGCATCCTTCGCCAAAAACTCGATCTCGATCACGCCCTGCGCGGTCTCGAGCGCGGCCTTGGTCCCGCCGGAACTTTTCGCGCCCGCCGGCACCTTGGGATTACCGCCCGGCGAACCGCCGCAACCCGCGAGCGTGGCGGCCAGACCTGCCACCAGCAGCAAAGTAAAGGCGCCGCGAACCGTCCGTGAAAGCGAAGAGGTAAATGAAAACGACATGACCTACTCCGAAGCGCCCCGTTTCGCAGAGTCAAGCGACCGGGTCGCGCTCCTGGTCGTCGTCAAGAACCGCCTCCGGCCAAATCCACCGGGCGCCGTCGCGGGGCCGCTCCACCCCGGTCGATCGACCACACTTCACTCGAACCACTTCGTCACCATCTGCCGGGCCTTCGCATCTTTTGGCGTATCTTCGGCGATCAATTTGCCGTCGAGTCCGAAAATTTTGAAATGCGGGATCGAGCGCATGCCGTGTTGCACGGCGACCGGTGATTTCCAGTCGATGCCTTTGGTCTCCGGCCGATTGATGTCTACGAAGACCACGACGATGTCGTCCCGCTTGGCGTGAAGCTTTTCGAGGTCCGGCGCGATGGCGACGCACGGCGGGCAATACTTGCTCGTGAAATCAAAAACCGTCGTCTTCCCCGGCACCAGATAGTCCGCGAGGTTGATCTCTTGGCCAAACGCGACGCGCAGCGGCTTCGGACTTTTCGTTTTCGGGTCGGCGGCGAGCCCAATCGCCGGAAGCGCGAGCGTGACAGCGAGGAGGAAGGAGCGGGCAAATAAGCGGCAGTTCATGGGAGTTTTTGATCGAGTTGGGGGGGGCGACGTGGCAGCGAAAAAAACTCGGCCAGCATTTCTCGCGACGCCGGCCGAGTCAAATCACGGCCTTGGCCTTAGGACCCGGCCCCCACGCCACCCGGCCCATGGGCAACCGCCCACGCGGCCAATCAAAACCTCGCCTAATGCAAAGCGAGTTTATGCTTAAGCATCTTTAATGGCCAACGCGTAGTCCCCTGCTGATCGCCGCAGGCCGATATGCTGCGTTGCGCTGTCCGTTTGGCTTCAGGATGGTCGGAACCCGTTTCAAACGTTCTATGCAAAACACCCAAGCCCGACTAACGACGATCATCGCCCTTGCGCTCACCAGCTGGGCTACGGCCCTGGCCCAATTTGCTCCCGATCCCACGCTCGCGCTCGACGAGATCACCGTCACCGCCACGCGCATCGCCCAACCCGTCTCCGATGTGCCGGCCAGCGTCTCCGTCATCCGGCTCAATGATTTGCTCAATCCCGTCGCTTCCCTCGCCGACCTCGCCCGCCGCGAGCCCGGCGTTTCGGCTCCCGCTGCCTTCGGCGCGACCGGCAACGCCCCGCGTAATTTCCCCACCACGCGCTCCTTCAATATCCGGGGCATCGACGGTAACCGCGTCCTCATCCAAGTCGACGGCGTGCGCCAACCCGAGCAGTTCACCTTCGGCAACGCCCAGCTCATCGGTCGCGACTACTTCGAGCCGTCGCTCTATCGCACCGCCGAAATCCTGAAGGGCTCCGCCTCGGCACTCTACGGCTCCGATGCCGTCGGCGGCGTGCTCTCCTTCCTGACCCCCGCGCCCGGCGCACTCCTCGCCGACGCCAAGCGCGACGTACTCGCCGGCACCTCCGTCACCTACGCTTCGGCCAACGACGAGTGGACCGGCACCGCCAGTGCAGCCGGCCGCAAGGGCAAATTCGCCGCCGTCGCCACCGCCACCCGCCGCGAAGGCCATGAGACCGAGCCCAACGGCTCCTATCCCGCCGACCCGTCCGAATTCACGGTCGATGCCGCGCTCTTCCGCGCCGACTACACGCCCGCCGCCGGCAGCACGCTTTTCCTCACCGGCGAGACCTTCACCAAGACCACCGAGGCCTCCTTCCCCAGCCTCATCACGAGCACCTTCGCCGGCCAGACCGGCCGCCAACGCATCACCCGCGACCGCCTCAGCCTCGGCCACGACTTCACCAGCGCCTCGGGCTACTTCCGCAACGTCCAGACCCGCGTCTCGTGGCAAGATGCCAAAGTCCGCGAGGCCTACGTCACCCGGCAGTCCATCCCCGCCGGCGCGCCACCGCCAGCCCCGCAGGTGTTCGTCCCGCGCCTCCGGGTGCGTGACTCCAATTTCCGCAATCGCGGCTGGTCCGGTTCCGTCCAAGTCGAGAGCTCGGCGCAGATCGCCGGCGGCTCCCACCGCATTCTCTGGGGCGTCGACGGCTCCGTCACCCAGCAGACCCGCAACGAAGATTTCACCCAGTTTGACGGCAACACCGGCGCGTTTCTCAACAAAATCTTCGTCGGCGAAAACTTCCCGCTGAAGCGTATTCCCGACGGCGACATCGGCCGCTATGCGTTCTTCCTCCAAGATGAGTTCAACCTCGATGTCGCCCAGAAGTGGATCGCCACCTGGGGCCTCCGTTTCGACCACTACGAACTCTCCGTCGAGAACGACGCCCTTTACCAAAACCTCGCCAAGGGCACCGCGCCCGTCGGCTTCGAGCAATGGTCCGTTGCACCCAAACTCGGCCTGCTCTGGCGCGTCAGCGCCCAAGAGTCGTTCTTCATCCGCTATCACCGCGGCTTCCGCAATCCGACCAACGAGGACCTCAACGGCTCGATTGTGAACCTCACCACCCCGCCGGTTTTCTACCGCACCACCCCGAATCCCGCGCTGAAAGCCGAGACTAGCGACAGCTTCGACTTCGGCATGAGGGCCCGGCGTCCCGGCGCCACCTACGTCGTGAGCGTTTTCTACAACGACTACTCGGATTTCATCGAGACCTTCAGCCCGACGCGCAACCCGCAGCTCCCCAGCTCCCCCGGCGATCCCGTCGTCTACCAGTCGAAAAATCTCTCCCGCGCCCGCATCTACGGCGCCGAGGCCACCGTTGAGGTCAACCTCGGCCACTACGCCAAAGTCTTGGACGGCGCCACGTGGTCCAACTCCTACGCCTGGTCCCGCGGCGACAACCGCCAAGACAGCAAACCCCTCAACTCCATCGAGCCACCGAAATGGGTCAGCGCGCTCAGCTATGCAGCCAAAGATTCGTGGGGCCTGCGCCTCACCGCCACGACGCACGCGCGCCAGGACCGCGTCGACACCTCCGCGATCCTCGCGCTCTGGGACGGCCGTCCGCCCGTACCCGTGCAATTCGTCCCCAGCGGCACGACGATTTTTGATCTGACCGGCTATGTGAACTTCACCAAACGCCTCCGTCTGAGCGCCGGGCTTTATAATCTCACGGACCGCCAATACTGGCACTGGCAAGACGTGCGCGAGCTCAGCAGCACCCGCGCCGACCTCCCGCGCTTCACCCAACCCGGCCTCAACAGCCGCGTGACGCTCACCTTCAGCTTCTGAGCCGCGCCGTCGAATGTGGCACGGGCGTCCCGCCGGCGGGATTGTGAGACCAACGTCCATTAATTTCTAGACGCTTGTCGTTGCGAGGTGCGCGAAGACCACCGTGGTAATCCACTGAATCGCTTCGTCGCTACGCTTCTCGCAATGACGATCTGTTTATCAAGGGTCGTTGGTACTACCTGCTCCACGAGCAGAATCTGGTCTCCTCCGAAACGTCGGCGCCGCATGGCCTGAACCTTACACGGATCAAACACCGTTCGGCAGCCGCGGCCGCCTCGTCGCCGGCCGAACGTCAACCCTCACATTGGGTCACAATTTCAGCAGCCGCTTCACGTCGGCTTCGAGTGCCTGACCGCGGGCGTTGGTCGAGACGACCTTGCCGTCCTGATCGAGCAGAAACATCGCGGGGATTGAAGCGATGCCGTAGCGAGTGGAGATTTCGTTCTTCCAATGCTTGCCGTCAAACTGTTGCGGCCAGGGCATCTCGTTGGCGGCAGTGAAGTCGGTGAGGATTTTTTTCGCCTTGGCCAGTTTCACTGCGGTTTGCTCCGGCGTGTCGGCGGGCAGGAGCCGGCCGTTTTCCAAGCTGATGCCGATGATTTCAAAGCCCTTTTCGTGATAGGCCGCGTAGACCTTCTTCACGTTGGGCAGTTCGGCGATACATGGGCCGCACCACGTCGCCCAGAAGTCCACCAGCACGACCTTGCCGCGGAGTTTCGCTAGGTCGACCTCCCGACCGTCCACGCCCGTGAAAGCCATCTGGAGCGGCCGCTTTAGGAGAGCGGCGGCGCCGGACTTGTCCGTCGCCATATCGGCCATCGCCTTGTTGGGGCTGCCGGTGAAGAACATCCACTCGTCTTCGACGCGTCCCGGCTCCGACTTTTCGACCAAATTCATGTAGGTGTAGAGCAACGCGACGCCGCCCGCCGCGGCGGGGTTTTTCGCCGCGAAACCGACCACTTTTCCGCGGAGATAGGCGAGATCCAGCTTTTGTCCGTTGCGCAGCGCGGTCGTCGCGGCGTTGAGCGGCTTCATGGCGTCCAGCGCCAGGAGTTGGTCGCGCACGTCGGAAGGCAGATCGGCGGCCTTTGGCATGGCGGCCTTCAATTCGTCGAAACGGGTCTTCCACGCCGCGGCGGCAGACTCGTCGATGACGGGCTTGGGTGCGCCTCGATCGTCTATCTCCCACGCTTTCACAAATCGCGGTTGAGTCGGACTAAGCCGCATCACCACATTCCAGCGGCGCGGATCGGACGGATGTTTTTCCATGAAACCCACCCCCCGCGAATGGGTGAGGGCATAGAGTTGCTCGACGACCTGCGCGCGTTCGAGAGCGGAGAGAGCGGTAAAGTTTTCCGGCAGTCGCGCCGCTACCGCGTCCTGAAATGCCTTCCAGTCGGCGTCGGCGGCCGAGAGCTCAGGGGTCGCGGTGGTCGCGGCCACGCCGAGCGGGCACGGCGTGGCCAAGGCGGCGACCACGAAGAGCGCCGCGCGAAAAAGAAGGATGGTTTTCATCGGCGAGTGATCGGGTAAAGGTTGGTTCACTTTCCGGGCAGCACCGTCGCGCGCGACACGCGGTCGCGGCCAAGGTAGCTTTTGGCCAGCGCGCTCAGTTCATCGGTGGTGATGCCTTCGAGGTCGGTGATCCGCGTGCGCGCCCGGTCGAGCATCTCGGGCTTCTTCTGGGCCTGGGAGAGCACGTTGCTGAGCCAGTAGGCGTTGTTGCGCGAGGATTCCCTCGCCGCGGTGAGCGCCGGCTGGCGAGCGCGGTTGAGTTCCTCCGCGGTGACGCCGTTCACCGCCAAATCGTCGGCGAGGGCGATCGCGGCCGCCGCGATCTTGTCCGCTGCCGCAGGGTCAATGTCGATCGAGGTCACGAGGTAACCGTAGCCCGGATAGGTATCGCTGGCCATGCTTTGGGCGCGTGGGCTGTAGGTTCCACCCATGTCCTCGCGGAGTTTCACGCGCAGACGGTCGCTGTAGATGCCCGCCAGCAGCGTGAGTCGGCGGGCACGCCCGGCGTCGAAGTCGTCATTGGTCGGCCAGTAGAGGGCGACGAGGCCTTTCGGGATTTTCGATGAAATCGTGTAGTTCTTCGTGAACGGCTGCGTGGGGAAGGACACCTTGAGCAGTTCCGCGAGCTCAGGCTTCGATTCGCGCGGCGGGAGCGCGCCGAGGGTCTTGGCGACGGCATCGACGGTGGCGTCAACGTCGAGATCGCCGACGATGGCGACTTCGATCGACCCACGGGTGAGCTGGGGCGCGAGCCAGGCGCGGACCTCGTCGAGCGTGCGCGCCATGATAAGAGGCTTCGGCGGCAGCCCAAAGCGGGGATCGCCATTGGCGATGAGGTTGGCCACCTCCGTCGCGATCGGTCCAGTCGGAGTATTTGCGACGGCGCCGTAAATCAGATCCAGCGATTGCTGATTTTGACGAAAACCTTCGGCCCGGTAGCCGGGGTCGGTGAGGCGGGCGGCGAACAACTGCAACGTGAGCAACAAATCCTCCCGGGTGGTCCCGGCCGGGCCGGTCCCGCGGCCGCCGCGCGCGGCTGAAACGGTCGGGTAAGCGAGGACGAAAGCGTCGGGCGTGGTCTGCAACGAAGCCCCGGCATTGCGACCCGCGAGGATGCGCCGAAGGTCGTCCATGCTGTGCTTGCCCAGGCCGCCGCCGTTGAAAACGCCGCTGCCGATCTGCGCCAGCCCGCGCTGGTCGGCCGGCTCGGTCATGGATCCATTGCCCACGCGAGCGCTGACCATGATTCGACCGGCGTCGAAGTCGGTCCGCTTGAGATTCAGCCGCACCCCGTTGGCGAACGTCACGAGCGTCAAATCGAGATCCGCCACATGCTCGCGTTTCATGACTTTGCCCGGCGGACCAAAATCCGTGTAGGCCCAAGCCCGGGCCTCCTCGGCGGCTTTTGGCAGCACCGCCGCGACCCGTGATTCCTCGTAGGCCGCGTCGATCGCGGCGACGGCATCGCCGGAGATTTTCGCGTTGCCGGTGACCATGACGTAAAGGCCGTTGCCGGAGAAGGCCTCTCGAAGGGCGGCGACGCAATCATCCAAGGCCACCTTTTCAAGCGCCGGTTTCAGCAGCGCGAGCCGGTCGGCGGGCGAGGTGAATACCTCCTCGGCCACGAGACTGGCGAGCAGGACGCCCGCGACGGTGCCGGAGCGGCGAGTCGAGGCCGACTTCACGGCCTGCTCAAGCCCGCTGACATAGCTCACGACCACTTCCCTCAGCTCATCGGGCTGGAAACCGTGCTCCAGCGCGCGCCGGAGTTCCTGTTCGCCCAACGCCAAGGCCGCCGGCCAACGCTCGGCCTTGCACGTCAGCTCAATGGAGGCCTCGCGAACAAACTTGAAGTTCTCGCTGACCGAGGCGGCGGCCTGCACGATGGGCGCCGCTTCCTTCTTCGCGAGTTCGGAGAATCGCCGGTTGAGGATGGCGAACGCCAGCGCGCTGGGTAGCTTTCGAATGCGATTGGCGGCCGTGTCCAGTGCAGGCTTGTAGGCGGTGATGCACTTCAGCGACACCCGGGTGGACGATGCTTCCGGTTCCGGGTGGTAGCCCGCGCGCACGCCGTCGAACGTCGCAATGGTGCCGAGCGCCGGCTCAGGTTTCGCCGGGGCGCGGGGTTTGAGGGCCGCAAACGTCGCCACGATCTGGCGCTCCACCTCGGGGGCTTCGACGTCGCCCACGACGACGACGACCATCTTTTCCGGGCGATACCACGTGTTCCAGTATTCCACGAAACGTTCGCGCGGCGCCCGCTCGATGACTTCTTGCAGGCCGATCGGCATGCGGGCGGGCAGAAGCGTCGTACCCAAGACGAACTGGAGTTGGGCGAGCTGCGTGCGGTAGGCGATCGTGTCGCGCGACCGTTTCTCGCTGAGGATGACGCCGCGTTCCTTGTCGATTTCCTCCGTCCTGAGGAGCAGCCCGCCCGCATCGTCGGCCAGGACGCGCAGGCCTTCGGCCAGCGTGGCCTCCTTCGTATCGGGCAGCTCCAGCATATACTGCGTGCGGTCCAAACCCGTGGAAGCGTTGGTATCGCCGCCGAAACTCATACCCATACGTTGGAAAAACTCGACCAGCGTGCCGGGAGCAAAGTGCTCGCCGCCGTTGAACGCCATGTGTTCGAGGAAATGCGCGACCCCGCGCTGGTTGTCCTCCTCATGCAGCGAACCGGCGAGCACGAGCAGGCGCAGCGAAGCCCGGCCCCTGGGCTCGTGATTCGGGTAGATGACGTAGCGCAGTCCGTTCTCCAGCACGCCGAACTTCGCTGTCGGGTCGGGTTTGAGATCGCTCGCCTCATGCGCGAAGGGCGGCGTGACCGCGAGCAGCGGCGCGACGAACAACGCGAAAATAAGAAACAGGCGACGGATGGTCGCGGCACCGGTGAACATGGAGTTTGGAGGATACATTCGGAAGTAAGTTGAACGGTGGAAGCCGCGAATCTGCGCCGGCCGGCACGCCGGGAATAGAGTTGAGCTCAGAAGCTCTTGCGCACGGTGAGCGTGTAGGTCGCGAGCCGCGCGTCGCCATAGGAGCTGATGTAGTAGGGGGTGCGGAAGGCGTCGAAGGGCGGGGCGGTGTTCAGAACATTCTGCACGCCGATCTGCAGCTCGGTGCGGCTGAGGGCGCGACGAACCCACGACGCGTCGCCCGCCGCGGCTTGCGGGAAGCGTCGCGCGACGAACACGTCATGGTAATGCTGGCTTGGGATGCGGTTGGAACCCTGTGCGGCCACGCTAGCGAGGCGCTGCAGCGAGGACTCCACAAACCGCGCCGACCAGCCGAACGTCCACTGATTGTAGTCGCAGCTCAACCCGGCCCCGGCCTTAAGTTTCACGTAACCAGGAGTGCCGATAAATTCGGTAAGCGGAGCATTGACGGTGGCCTGCACCCGGTAGTGCATCCACCAAGTGGCTGTGCTCCAAAAATTCCACACCCCAAATCGGGCCGTGCGCCGGCTGTAGTTGACCGAGGCGTCGTAGCTCTCGGTCAGCGCCTGGTTGAGGTTCATACTGCGCGCATCGACCGACGTGATGGAACCGACGGAAAACGGATCGCCCGTCGCCGGTCTGTCGCGCACAACGCGGTCGGGCAGATAGTCCTCGAAGTTGACCACGTTCTGCACGCTCAGCGTCGCGATGTTGTCGATCTTCTTGATCTGAGAAAAGCCCACCGCGACGCGCAGCCCCGGGAGTTTCTTCGGCTCCCAAACCAAGCCCAGGCTTTTGTCCTCACCCCATTCGGGCTTGATGTCGGGGTTGGTGCCCGAGGTGAAGTTGACGGTGGTGGAGGCATTGCCGCGCTTGGGATCGGTCACGCGGGTCGAGGATATGTTTGGCGTGGCCACCGACTGGTTATAGGTGGGCGGGCGAAAGGCTTCGCTGTAGGATGCGCGCAGCAGCAAATCTTGAAACGGCCGGTAACGCAGGCCGTAGGTCGGCGTGGTGGCGTTGTAGCGGGCCTTGTTGCGGACGATGGTGGGCGTCGAAGAAACCACGAGCCCGGTGGCGGTGGTGACCTTGAACCGCTCGTCGCGACCCGCCACTTGAAAGTCGAGCTGGCGCAGCAGCGGCCAGTTCTTCTTGGCGCCCACCACCGGCACCCACACTTCGGCATAGGCGGCGTCCGTGCCGCGGCTCCGGGCAGGGATGACGAAGAAGGAGTTGGGCGGGGTGTCGTAAACGGTGTCCGATCGATAGGTGGGGATCACTTCCTTGCGGTAGCTGAACGTCGCGGCGAGTTTGATCGAGCCGGCAGGTAGAGACCAGAGCGGGCCGGCTGATCTGAAGGCGTATTCTTCGAGGGTATTCTTCGAACTCAGAATGAGCCGCCCAACGTAAGGAGTCAGGTTCAACGGATATGCGACCGTATCGCGAAACGGATTCAACACCCCGCTGTTGAAATCGTTGTTCATCGACGTCGTGTTGAGCGCCACCTGAGATTGAGTCGTCTGGGCGCGGTTCCAAGTGAGGTCGGCGTGCAGCCGCCATTCATGTGGCAGGCTGACAATCACGCCGGCAAGAGCGCGGAGGTTGACGAGCCGCAGCGCGAATTCCCCGACGGCGTCCGCGGGATCCGAGGGAATGGAAAGGCGCACAACCTGGCCGAAAGGATTGGTAGGCGCTGCGGCGGCGACGGAAAAATTGGCCGTGGCCGAAAACGGCGTCTGCTCGGAGTTTTGGTTGAAATTAGTGCTGCGGCGGTATTCGACGAACGCCTCGAGCCACGGGTGGAACTGCCGGGATATTTTCACCTGCTGGGACGTGACGGTGCCCGGCGACCCGATCATGTAGCGGGCGGCTCCGTTCTGGTGGGTGGGGGCGAGATCGTAGTTGTAGGTGCCGGCCTTGCTTTGCAGCGCAGCCAGCGTGACGGCCTGATTGCCTCCGGCAAAACCGGCCGGCACCGTGGTGTAGGTGGCGGTGCCGGGGCCAAACAGCGGCGTGTTGGTGTTGCTGCGGATGTTCGGCGTCGCGCCCAAGGGCTGCGAATTGGGCGGGAGAAAGAAAGCCGGTGAATTCTGCCGGATCAACGCGAGGCCGTCCTGCACGAAGCTCCGGTCCTGAACCAACAGCGCCTTGGTGTCGGAGTGGCTGCCCGTCACCATCACCTGCGTCTTGCCGCCTTCCAGCGACATTCCGCCGGCAAAGTTCACGCTGCGGATCGGCGCATCGCTCGAAAACGTGTTGTTGAAGGACGTGCTCACTTGGACGCCGACATAATTGCGGCGGAGCACGACGTTAATGACCCCGCCGACCGCGCTCGCGCCGTAGATGCCGGAGGCGGCCGCCGGCAGCACTTCGATGCGATCAATTGCGGCGAGGGGCACGCCGTTGATGTCAGACTGGTTGCCGGTGGCGAGCAGGTTGTAATCGGCGGGTCGACGTCCGTCGATTAAAACCAAGGTGTGGTCGGTGCCGAGGCCGCGGAGGTTGAACGAACTGAAATTGCTGTTGTTGGCGGAGAAATTCATCGGTGCCTCGGTCGCATCCATCGGCAGCCGCTGGCGAAGGAAATTCTCCACGCTCGTAGCACCCGATTGTTCGATGGCCCGGCGTTCAAAGATAAGATAAGGCTGCGCGTCATCCATCGTGCGGGGCAGGTCCACGTTCGCACTCTGGAACGGTTGCACCCGGTTGCTCGCGACCTCGTAGGGATCGAGCACCGTCGCTGCACCGGCTCGCACTAGGTAGGGCTCGAGCTTGGTGACATCGAGGGCCTTGCGCATGGTTTGGCCGGTGAGCGTGAGATTCTCGCCCGCGCCCACCACCACATTCGCGATATGGAGGGGCTGGTAGCCATCGGCCGTGGCAACCAAGAGGTAGGTGCCAGCCTTCAGGGCGGAAAAGTAATACTCGCCATACTTGTCCGTTTTCACCGTCTGGCCAATCTCACTGACGGCCACGGTCAGGCCGGCCGCCGGGCGGCCGTCACCCCAACCCAACGAACCACGCACCGATCCTACGGTGCTGACCGCAGGTGTGGCGGCGCCACGCACCGCGGTGACCACAAACTTGCCCCCGCTATTACGGCGGGCCGCGAATCCCGTGCCTTGCAGCAAACGCGCGATCGCATCCTCCGGCTCGAACTGGCCGATGACTTCGTTGGCCCGGACTTCCTTCAGATCTTCAGCGGAGAAAACCACCTCCACGGCGGCCTGCGCGGAGAAAGCCATCAACGCCGACGATCCCGACTGGGCCTTGATTTCGAATTTCACGGGCGCGGCTAGGCCTGCAACGGCCAGATTCGCGAGGGCGAAGGCGAGAACTAGGCGGATTCGTTTGAGAAGCATGGCGTGTTGGTGGGGCGGGATATTAGGAACGCGACTCTTGCTGCATTACGACAAACCAGACGCGCGCCTCCCCCCCGTTGGAGGGAAAATTTTTCAACGCCGGGCGGGCGGGCGGGCGACGACTCGCACCGAACCGTCGGCACCGTGAACCACGCCCACCGGCAGCGCCTGCTCCACGGCCGCGAGAAAGCCTTCGCGGTCGTCGAGGCTGTAGCGGCCACCCACGCGCAGGGCGGCGGCATCGGCCGCCACGGTGACGGGCTTCACGTGGTAGGCGGCGAATCGGCCGAGCGCATCAGCCAGCGGCTCCGACTCGAAAGCGGCCTGGCCCACCCGCCACGCAGTGACGTTCTGCGCGCTCTCGGGCGAAAGCGTGCGCACCGCCACGCCGGAAGCATCGAGCATGGCCTGCTCGCCCGCACCCAGCGGGACGGGCACTTGCGCCTCCCCGGCGGCGGCCGCCGACTGTACCCGCACGGTGCCCTCGAGCACCGTGACTTCGGCGCGACCGGCCGCGGTCGAGCGGACGTTGAACACGGTGCCGGTCACGCGCACGGCCCCCCCCGGGGTCGCGACGAAGAAAGGTCGCGCGGGATCATGCGCCACACGGAAAAACGCTTCGCCGCGCCCCAGCGTGACGCGTCGTTCGTGGCGGCCGAGCGTAATGACGAGTTCGGTCTGCGCGTTGAGTTCGACCCGGGAGCCGTCGGCGAGCGCGAGGGCGCGTCGCTCGCCGAAACCCGTTCCGGCATTTTGCGGCCACATCGACCAGACGAGTCCCACGATGGCCAACGAGGCGGCAGCGGCCAGCGCGCGGCCGGCCCAGCGCCAGCGGCGATGGCGGGCGGCGACTCCGTCGATGAGCGCATCCGCCTCGCCTGCATCGGTGAGCACGGGGAGTTGGGTGCGGAGCAGCGCGCAAAGCTCGCGGTAGCGGGAAAGCAGCCAGCGATGGTCCGGATTCGCGTCCAACCAGCCGGCAAGCTCGCTCTGCTCGCCAGCGGTCAACGGGCCAGTTTCAAGGCGGGCCGTCCACCGGGCCGCTTGTTTTTCAGTCTCTTCGCGATTGTTGTTCGGGGACACGGTCATGGCGATCACCGTCCGGCGGCACCGCGCACGTCGTCTTCGGCGGATGGTTCATCGTCCGATTGCAGCGACGCGCGCAGGAGCCGGAGCGCGCGGGAGTGTTGTTTTTCGACGGTCTTGCGGGAGATTCCGAGCCGGGCTGCGGCCTCCGGATGCGTGAAGCCACGAAGAGTGCATAGTATAAGCACCGCCCGGCAACCCGGCGGCAAACGCGAGATGGCCAACTCTGTCGCCGCCCATTCCTGCCGCGCCATCACGACGCGCTCAACGCCGGGCGCCTGCGCGGGCGAAAGCTCAATGATGTTGCTATCAGCCGACTGCACCGGGGCGATTTCGCGGCGCTTGAGCTGGTTGATGGCAAGGCGGCGGGCGGTCGTGAAAAGCAAACCTTCCGGCCGACCGACCGCTTCTTTCTCCATCGTGCGGTAGACGCGCGCATAGGCGTCGTGCGCCACGTCCTGTGCATCGGAGCGGTTGCCCAGCAGCCGAGCGAGGTAACGCCGCAACGGCGCGAGGGTCGCGCGGTAGAGCGACGTAAACTCGCGAAGGCGTGGATCGGGATCGGACATCGGAGGGTTTCCTACCGCCGGCGCGGGCCGGAGTAAAACTGCAATGTGCGGGTGGCGGGCATCGATTGTTAACCATCATGACAATCGAGGCGGCCCGCTCCCCCATTCGGAGTGTTGTTTAGTGCTGTATTCGTCCGGAAAGACCCCGCCGAGCGACATCTTCCGCTTACAAAAATGCAGTCGCGATAACGTTAGGCATTTTGCCGACGTGGCCCGATCCTCCGAGGTCGATACCAACCGTTGTTGGAGTGAATTTCCGGTCGGCCCATCGTGCAGCAGATTCCTCCGACTTGTGACCGCCGAGAAACCTATTTTCCTGCGACGCATCGGCGTGTTGGAGGCCGCCGATTTGGCGGCCGTTGGCGAGACTTGGAACCGGCAAATGACGCTCTGATCGCAGAGCCTGAAGATTCGCTGCGATGACCGGCTCCGGTGATCAGGCTGGGGGCTCACGGCCGCCATTTTCCTCCGCCGCACAGTCATCGCGTCGACCTCCCACGCTTCACCCAACCCGGCCTCAACCGCCGCGTGACGCTCACCTTCAGCTTCTGAGCCACGCCGTCTAAAACGGCACGGGCGTCCGGCCAGGCTTTGCCCGTTTTGGGTCTTCTGAGCGTAGCTTCAAGCGTGAGCGAGTGGGCGAACCACCAAGCGCTCACGTCGAGACCCCGAGCAATCCCCGCGAGAGTTGGAAATCCACGAAACCACCGATATTTGCGACGGGTTGCCGCTCGCGTTGGACGATCGTCAACAACAGTTCGCGCAAGGTCGCCTCGTCGACCGACACCTCACCCGCCAGCACGACATCCACATCGCCCGCCGCCGTCGGTGCGAGTGCGCCCGGCGCCGCTACCTGCACCACCGGCACCATTGGATGCCCTTGCTGCGGCGAATCACCGACCAAGCCCAGCAGCACGTGCGCGCCGCTGCCACCGAGGCCCGCGACATTCTCGCTCCAGTGATCGGTCTCGGTCGCCACGAGGTGCAGGCCCGCCGCCGTCACCGGCTGGCCGTAGGCCAGCGTCGCGCGCGCGGGCGTCGCCCCGAGCACCGCGGTCCGAAACTCCTCCGCCGCCAACAAGCCGTCGCCCTCGGGCAACAACACCGTGCCACCCGCCGCAAGGATCGCGCGCGCTAGCCGGGCCAACGTCGCCGCGCTCGTCGCGTCCACCGGGCCGGCGCTTAGCAAACCCACCGTGAGCGCGCCGAGATCCGTCGGCCGCCCCGACGCCGGCGGTAGCGCGGCACCGGCCAAGGCGAACCATGCCTCGATCCGGCCGAGCGCGAGATCGATGCCGCCGTCGAGCTGCACGCTCGCCCAACCGAAACGTGCCAGCGGCAGACCCGCGCGGTCGAATTGCTGGCGCATCGAATCGTTGGTGATTTTTTCACAGCCGTGCTCGAGCAGGAGCGCGGCGGCGACATTCGGGTGCGTCACGTAGCCGAGATAGGTGCGCAGCAGCAGTCGATACATCGACTCGCCGCCAAACCCGCAGCCCTCCGTGTGCGTGAGCGCCACAAACCGGTCGAGCCCGAGCGCCTGCGCCCGCCCGCTCGCGTTCATCCGGTCGGCGGCGAGCCGCGCGATCTGCGCCGCACACATGCTCGTCGGCAACACCAGCCCCACTCGCTCCGTCGCCATCCGCGCACCATTATGCAATGGGTGGAGCCCGCTGTCCCTAGCGGGCTTATTCGCCCCTTCGATCGAGCACTTTACGTCAAGCGGCCGGCCATCCGGCTCCGTCCGCGCGCGCAAGGCCGCGAGCTGCGAGCCGTCGGTCTGCCGCCAGTTGCGCCAGAGCGAGGTCTGCGCGTGGCCCGCGTGTTCGCCGCGGGATTTTTTCCCCGACGCCGTCTCCACCAGCAGGTTGAACGAATCCTCCGTGAGCGCGGCCATCGTCTCGCCGTCGAGGTAGCGGCCGGCGTTGATATCCATCTCGTGGATGAGCAGTTGGTGCCGCCGCGTGGTCGTCGTGACCTTGAGCGTGGGGACGAACGGGAAGTTGGTGATCGAGCCGTTCCCCGTGACGAAGAGGATCAGGTTACACCCGGCCGCCACTTGCCCGGCGATGCCTTCGAGGTCGTTGCCCGGGCTGTCCATGAAGTAAAAACCGGGCGCGGTCAGCGGCTCGCCGTAGTTGATCACGGAGTTCACCGGCGTGCGCGGATCTTTTTTGTGCACGGCGCCGAGGGACTTGAGCGCGATGTTGTAGAGTCCGCGGAATTTGTTGCCCGCCGAGGGATTGGCCTCGGGGCTAAGCCCGTGCCAGCCGAGCCGCGCGCGGAACCGCGCAATGCTCCCGAGCAACGCCCGCGCCGTCGGCAAGTCGCGCACGGCTTTCATGATGTAGGCCTCGCCGCCGGCCACTTCGTCGGTCTCGCACAGCACGCCGATACCGCCGTGGCGCACCAACTCGTGCACCATCGCCCCGGCGAGCGGATTGCCCGACACGCCCGAAAACGCATCCGACCCGCCGCACTGGAGCGCCACCCGCAACGCGCTCAACGGCTCCGCCGTGCGCCGCTGCGCCGCCACCGCCGGCAACCACCTGCGCACGAGCGCCTCGCCCTCGGCCAGCGCCGCCGCGAGCCCGCCACCGCTGCTGAGAAACGCGTGCGGCACATCGCCGAGCGGGTAGCCGTGCGCGGCCATAAACGCCCGCAGCCGGGCGTTGGTGATCGGCTCGCCGCCCGCATCCACCGCGAGCACCGCGCCCACATTCGGGTGCACCATGAACCCCGCGAGCGCCCGCAGGACTTCGGTCGCGTTGTTCGGTTCGCCCGGCCCGCCGCCCTCGGTGTGCGCGATGGCCACGATGCCATCGAGTGCCGGAAACACCCGCGCCATCACCTGCAACCGCGCCGCGAGTTGCCGCGCAAAACTCGCCGTGCGCGACGTCGTGCCGAGGACGACCACGGTGTTGCGCGTGCCCACGCCGCGCGTCCCCGGCCGGCGATAACCGGCGAACGTGCGCGCCACCGGCGCCGGCGCCACCGCCGGGCCGGGCCGGAAGGTCGCCTCGTTCAACTCAAACGGCTCGAGGTGGTCCGCGAAATTCGCCCGCGCCGGCAACGCGAACGGCAACCGCCGCACCGCGAGCGATTCGAGCATCGAGGCGTTGCACACGTAGTCACCCGCCGTGATCGCCGTGAGCGCATGGCCAAAGGGCAGCCCCCACGAGAGCAACGCCTCGCCCGGCGCGATGGCCCGGATGGCGAAGCGATGACCTTCGAGGATGTGCTGCGCGAGCGGGCGCGGCGCCCCGTCGAGCTCGATCACCGTCCCCGCCTCCAAGGACCGCACCGCGATCGCGACATTGTCCCCGGGGGCGGGCAGGCGACCGACGTCTTGCAGGAGAAGAGTCTGGGGCATACGTCGACGACGATGCGCACCGCCGCAGCGGCTTCCAGACGAAACCGAAACCAAGCACCCCGCTGCGCCCTCGACGCTCAACTCTAAACCTTAGTTCAGACCCCAACTTCCGCACCAATTTTTTCCGCTTATACCCAGCTGCCGACCGCCGTTTTCGAATTGGCGCGGCCCACTCGCTGACCAACATCGACCGACACTCGCAACCACCTCATGCCTACCCCTTCTCCCGACCTTTCCGCCATCGGCGACCTCGAGCGCAACCCGGAGCGCTCGCTCCAGTTCGAGTTCGTCCGCGCCACCGAAAACGCCGCGCTCGCCTGTCTCCCCTGGCTCGGCCGCGACGCCAAGGAAACCGCCGATGACGCCGCCAGCCGCGCCATTCTCGGTGTGCTCGAATACGTGGACATCTGCGGCGAATGCGTGATCGGCGAAGGCATCAAGGACAACGCCCCCGGCATCTTCATCGGCGACAAGCTCGGCACCTGGGCGCCCGGCAGCTGGCACGTCGACGTCGCGGTCGATCCCATCGACGGCACCACCAATCTCTCCAAAGGCATGCCCAACTCCATCTCCGTGATGGCGGCGACGTTTGCCCCGCCCGGCGCGCCGCGCGCGATGATGAGCGTGCCGTCGTTCTACGCGGAAAAACTCACCTACGGCCCGCGCGTGGTGGAGCAGATGGAGTTGCGCCGCGTGCCCGCGTTCAACCTTGATACCCCGCTCACCAACATCCTCGACATCGTCGCCCTCGCCCTAGGCAAACGCGTGCGCGAAATTGTCGTCTGCACGATGGATCGCCCCCGCCACGCGAAGCTCATCGAGGAGATCCGCGCCTCCGGCGCCGCCCTTCGCCTCATCTCCGACGGCGACATCACCGCCGCCGTCGCCCCCGCCTTGCACGACGCCGCGGTCGATCTCTACTTCGGCATCGGCGGTTCGCCCGAGGGCGTGCTCACTGCCGCCGCCCTCCGCGCCCTCGGCGGCGACATCCAGCTGCGCATGTGGCCCCGTGACGCCGCCGAGCGCGCCGATCTACTCAAGGCCGGCGTGACCGAGGCCCAGCTCAAGAAAATCTACCGCGCCGACGAACTCGTGACCGGCGACAGCGTGATTTTTTGCGCGACCGGCATCAGCGACAGCCCGTTGCTCCCAGGTGTGCGCGTCACCGGCCACCGCGCGATCACGCACTCGATTTTGATGCGCTCCAAGAGCCGCAGCGTGCGCCGCATCGAAACCGTGCACGACCTGCGCCACAAAACGATCCGCCTCCGCGGCGACTCGCGCGAACGCACGGTGTAATACCGCCGCCTGTTGGGTTTTGGACTTTACTTAAATCCGTAGCCGCGAGCGTGAGCGAGTGGTGGTTCGACCACTCGCTCACGCTCGCGGCTACGCTCAAAAAGTCTAAAATTTAAAAGTCGCCGGTATAAGAGCAGGCGGGGCGCCCGGAAAACTACCGCCGTCATTGCGAGAAGCGCAGCGACGAAGCAATCCAGCTGACTCGCCCCGGCGCGCTTCGCGCCCCTCCCAACGACCAAAGGCCGGCAACCACCGGCCGCAGATCCGAGTCACTCCAAGGTGGAGCCCGATGTCCCCATCGGGCTTTGTTTCGCGCCCGCGCCCGCCCCAGCCCGCCGCCTCGGCGAGCCTTCCGAAAGCACCCTGAAAACCCCGATGAGGACATCGGGTTCCACCTCCAGACCGCGAAGGACTAGGCTCTCAGCTCTTCGCTCTCAGCCCTCCTCGCTCAACTCTCAACCCTCAACTCCCAACTCCGTCTCCCTGCCCCCACACCGCCCTTGCATTCTACGCCGGTCGAAGCATGTTGCCCTTCCTGTTCTTTGATTGGTTTCGCGCCCAATCCTATCCGCGGCGTCTTTTGAGACGCTGCATTTGGATTTTCCCACTTTGGGGGTGTTCTGGATTCGACCCTTGGTTGGCGTGCGTTACTGCCGGTCGAGAGTGAAGTTCTCTCGTTAATCCCGCTTCAAAAACATAACAGGCAATAACGAAGAAATGCCCCTGGCTGCCTAATTAGCAGTCACGTTTGTCCCTCAACTCCTGCTAGGGGGAACGAACGTCGACAGCAGGAATAGTGCGCGGAGCCACTCGCGGTTTGCGCACCGTATCTTCATCCGGGAGTTGGTTGGGAACTGAGCGCGCGTTCACGCATAGCCCCGACGAGATCAATATAACGCTATACCGGTAGATGTGGCGCGCAAAGGCTGAGGACACGTGGGTTCAACTCCCACCACCTCCACCAAAAGCCCCCGCTTCCCCTCAAAAGGTAGCGGGGTTTTTTGTGTCCACTGCTCGCACCGGCCCGAGCCGCTTCGAAGACCCCAAAAGTCCCGACCAACGACTACTCGGAACATTGAGACGCAGCGCCCGCTATTTCGGGTTATCGGCCGCGTGAAATAGTTTCCGAACCGGGTTTTCACCGAAAATCCCATCGACAAAATCCGAGCCGAAGCGAAACCCTTTCTCCGCCTCACCCCATGCCCCCGACCGAACAAGCCCGCTGGTTCTCCGAAGAAGTCTATCCCCACGAGGCCGCCTTGCGTGCCTATCTCCAAGCCCGTTTCCCCACTCTCGCCGATCACGACGATATCGTGCAGGAGACCTATTCGCGGCTCCTCCGGGCCAAGGCCACCGTGGGCGTGCATTACCCGAAGGCCTTTCTCTTCACCGCGGCGCGCAATATCGCCTTTGACCTCTTCCGCCGCCGTGGCGCGAAACCGACCGAGGCCGTGACGGATTTGGTCGAACTCACGGTTTTGGAGGACCGGCCCGGAGTGGGAGAACAAATCGACCAAGGCTACGAACTCGAAGTGCTCGCCGACGCCGTCCGCGCCCTGCCCGACCGGTGCCGCCAAGTCATCATGCTCCGCTACCTCGACGGCCTTGCTTACAAAGAAATCGCCGAACAACTCGGCATCTCGCCCGAAACGGTAAAAGTCCATCTGGCCAAAGGCATGAGGCGCTGTGCCGCATTTTTCGTTGATCGCGGTCTGCTCGAAACTACTCCGCCCTCCGCCAAGGATCTCATCACATGACCGAAGCATCCGACTACGAAGATCCGATCGAGGAGGTCGCCGCCAACTGGTTGACCGCGCGCGCCGAGGGTTTCTCATCGGCGCAGAAACGCGATTTTGACCGCTGGTGCCGCGCCGATCCCCGCCATGGCGCCGCCGTCGCCCGGCTTGAAGCCGCCTGTGCGTTGCTGGAAAAAATGCCGCTCGTCCGCGCGGAGCTGCTGCCGGTAGTCGAGTTCCCCGCGCCGCTTCGCGCGCCGCGCGCTCCCGCCCCTGCCACCCGGCGCATCCTTACCCCGCTGCGCGTCGCCGTCGGCGTCGCCGTCGGCCTCGCCGCCGGCCTCGCGCTCGCATTCGCCGGCGCCCGCTGGCTTACGCCGCCAAATCCTGCGGCCGACCAGATTTTCGCCACCTCCGCCGGCGGCTACGAACGCGTCGTCCTGGCCGACGGCTCCGTCCTCGAGCTCAACGCCGACACGCGGCTCCGCGTCTCCCTCGACCCGCGCGAGCGCCGCGTGGACCTCGCCGCCGGCGAGGCCCACTTCACCGTCGCACCCGATCCCGCGCGACCGTTCACCGTTTCCGCCGGAGGCGTTGCCGTGCGCGCGGTGGGCACCGCGTTTAACGTCCGCCTGGCCACCACCGCCGTCGAGGTGCTCGTCACCGAGGGCAAAGTCTCCGTCGCCGAGGTGGAGCGCGTGGTCCCTAACGCGCTTTCCTCCTCCGCCGGGCGGTCACGCGACGAACGCAACGCCCCAACCGTCGGTCGGACGAGCGGTAGCCCGACGTTCCTGACGGCCAACGAGCGCACCGTTTTCACGCTGCCCTCCGCCCCGTCGAACGCCGCGCCCACCGTGGAAAAAATCGCCGCCGACGCCCTGCGCGAAGCCCTCTCGTGGCAGGAACGCAAACTCGTGTTTTCCGAGACTCCGCTGCGCGACGTCGTCGCCCAGTTCAACCGCCGCAACCGCCTCCAACTTGTCGTCGGCGATCCATCGATCGCCGAGCGCCCCGTGGGCGGCACCTTCGCCGCCGACAACGTCGAAGGCTTTGTCCGCCTGCTTGAAGGCAGCGGCGCGATCACCGTCGAGCGCGGCGACGAATTGACCGTCGTTTTGAAGGCGATGCGTTAGGGCGTTCGCCAGCTACGGCGAAAAATCATGCGAGCGTGGATAACCCGTTTCATCCGGTGCTGCGTCTCAGGAGCGACCCCACTGTTCCTGTTGATGAAACCCCTGATTTCCACCGGCTCGGCGACGGCATTTGCCGTGTGTTCTCTGGCGTGCGCGATTGCGCCCGCGCAGGCCGCTGAGGCGGTGCGCAAGAGCTATGACATCGCAGGCGGCGATGCCGTGAACACCCTGAAGCGTTTTGCCGATGAATCGGGCCGGCAGGTGGTGTTTTTGGTCGATGCCGTCCGCGGCGTGACGACCAATCCCGTGCGGGGCGAGTATTCCGCGCGGGAGGCGCTTATGCGCCTCGTTGCTGATACCGGACTGGCCTTTGCGGAAGACGCCAAGTCGGGGGCTTTGATGGTAAACCGGGCGGGGCACGAGGAGTCGCCCGCCGCAAAATCAAATCAGGCCCCTACACCCAGCAAAATTTCTCAAGAATCCCCCATGAAAAAACAAAATGTCTTCAGTGTGCTCGGAGCGTGGCTCGCTCTCGCCGTAACCTCCGCCCAAGCCCAAGTGCCGGCCGCCCCGGAAAACTTCGGTACCCTGCAGGGCCGCGTGCTCAACGAGCGCAATGCCCAGTATGTCGAAGGAGCCCGCATTTCGATCGAGGGCACCGGACTCGTGACGCTCACCGACGCCGAGGGCAATTTTCGCCTGACGCAGGTGCCGGCGGGCGCGGTGAAGGTGCAGACGTTCTACACGGGCCTGCCCCGCGATGTGCGCTCCGCTGCAATCGCGGCGGGCAAGGCCACCGAACTCACGATCGCGCTGGGCGTGTCACCCAAGAGCGACGGCGACGTCGTGCAGCTGGCCGAATTTCAGGTCTCCTCCTCGCGCGAGATGGACGCCTCGGCCTTGGCCATTAACGAGCAGCGCTTCGCGCCCAACATCAAGCAAGTCGTCTCGACGGAGCAGTTTGGCAACGTAGCCGAAGGCAACACCGCCGAGTTTCTGAAGTTTCTGCCCGGAATCACGATCAGCTACACCGGCGGCAACGCCCGGGGCATCTCGATCGACGGCGTCCCGTCCGACTATGTGCCGGTCACGATCGACAGCTTCAATCTCGCCTCCGCCGACGGTGGTAAAACCAACCGCACGGTCATGGCGGACATGGTTTCGATCAACAACCTGTCGCGGATCGAGGTGCTCAACACGCCCACCCCCGAGTCTCCGGCCTCCGCGCTGGCGGGCACGGTGAACATGGTGACGCGGAGTTCCTTCGAGCGCGCCAAACCCTTGTTCCAGTCCAACGTCTATCTCAGCATGCGCGACAACGCGAAGAGCTTTAAGAAAGCTCCGGGGGCCAAACCGGGCCTGACCCGCAATATTTATCCGGGCTTCGATTTCTCCTACTCGGCGCCGGTGAACAAGAAATTCGGGTTTTCGATCTCAGCCGGCGACTCCACGAGCTATTCGGCGCAGGATCGCGTGCAGGCCACCTGGCGCGGCACGGGCGTCGCCACCGGCGGCACGGCTTTCCCGGCGACGGCGTTTTCGCAGCCCTATCTGTCGTCCTTCCGGGTGGAGGATCAGCCCAAGATCACGGAGCGCAAATCCTTCGCCGCATCCGTTGACTTCAAATTGTCGCCCAATGACCGCATTTCCGTAGGCTTCCTTTACTCCTCCTTCGACGTGCAGTTCGCGTTGCACTCGCTGACGTTCAACCCCGGCGGGGTGCAGCCCGGCGGCTTCTCGTCGACCTTCGTCCGCGGGAACACGGGGGCGGGCAACGTCTCGATGATCCACAACGAACGAAATCGTTTCAATCGCACCTACATGCCAAGCATCGTGTGGAAACATCAGGGACCCGATTGGAAGGCCGACCTCGGCTTCGGTTACTCGTCGGCGACGGACGACAACCATGACACCAACCAGGGATATTTCCGCGCGGTGAATGCGACCCGCAGCGGCCTGACGGTGTCGTTTGACGATGTCACCTATCTGCGGCCCAGCGCGATCACGGTGAAGAATGCGGCCGGTGCCGACGTGAATCCTTACCTCATCGCCAACTATGCCCTCACTTCGGCGGCGAGCCAGCAGAACGCCACCCACGACACGCAGAAGACCGCCTATGGCAGTGTGAGCCGGAAGCTCCCGACGGCGATTCCGGTGACGTTGAAGGCGGGATTCAATCTCCAGGAGGGCATGCGGGATATCACCGACGACTCCGCGACCTACAACTACGTCGGGGCGGACGGCGTCGCCAGCACCACTCCGGTTACGGGCGATAATTTACTCGCGCCCTTTTTCGATCCGGTGTTTTCGCAGCGCGTGATGCCTTACGGATTTCCGGCCTCCGGGGCCCCCAGCAATCGCAAGGTGTGGGAGCATTACAAGGCGCAGCCGACCTACTTCACCTCCAACGCCAACACGATCGCGCGTAACCGCGCGGCGACGTCGAAGTTTGCCCGGGAGCAGGTGATTGCCCCCTACCTGCGCTCAGATTTCGACTTCTTCAACCAACGCCTGAAGATCGTCACCGGCGTGCGCGGGGAAAGAACCAAGGTTCAAGCTCAGGGACCCCTGACGGATCCCAAGAGAAACCCCAACGGGATCGCGCGCGGGTCCACGACTGAAAAGACCTACGACAAACTTTTCCCGAGCCTCAACGCGAGCTACGCCCTCCGGGAAAACTTGATCGGGCGAGTCGCCGCCTATGAGTCCATCGGCCGGCCGGACTACAATCAATATGCCGGCGGCCTGACTTTGCCGGATACCAGCGTCGGTGACAGCCCGGCGAATCGGATCATCGTCAATAACGTCGATATCAATCCATGGTCCGCCAAGTCACTCGTCCTGCGCCTGGAACATTATTTCCAAGGCGTCGGCGTGGTGTCGGTGGCGGCGTTTCGTCGCGACGTGCGCAACTTTTTCGGCAGCACCGTGCAGGCGGCCACCCCTGAATTTCTCGCCTCCTACGGTCTCGATCCCAACGCCTACGGCCGCTACGGAGTTTCGACCCAGTTCAATATTCCGGGCACGGTGCGCTTCGAGGGCGTGAGCTTCAACTACCGCCAGAGTCTCACCTTTCTCCCGTATTGGGCCCGGGGTTTTGAGGTCTTCGCCAACGGCACTTCCCAGCGCGCGGTGGGCGATACGGGCGGAAATTTCGCCGGCTACATCCCGCGCAGCGGCAGCGCCGGCCTCAGCTTCACCCGCGAAAAATACAACCTGCGGGTGAATGCGAATCACCGCGGCCGCACGCGCCTGAACGCGGTGGCGCCGGGCGCCAGCATCGAGCCCGGCACGTTTAACTGGCAGCCGCCCTCCACGTTCGTCGACGTGATCGGCGAATACACCGTGCGCAAGAATCTCTCGGTCTATGCCAATCTGCGCAACGTCACCGACCAGGGAGCGACGACGGAAATCTACGGCCCCAGCACGCCGCGTAACGCCCGGTTTTTCCAGACCACCAAGTATGGCTCGCTGTGGACGTTTGGCGTTAACTGGTCGCATTGAGACCGGGTAGCCGATGAAAAAAAAATGCGGTCGGCTCGGTGGCTCGGCGTCGCTCTGACGTTGGGACTGTTGCCTCCCGCAGTGGCGGCGGAGGTGCACCAAGCCACCGGTTTCAAGGTCGTCAACGTGACGTCGGCCGCCGCCGATATCTGGACCCGCGTCACGTTGCGGTCGGCGGCGAATCCGGCCGATGCGCCGTTGCCGCGGGTCGAGGCGTTCGAGGTGAAGACCGGAAAGCCCGTGGCCCTGCGAGAGAATCGGGTGTTCCCGGACACCCGCATCACCGTGCACATGCCCCCGGGGCTGGACCTCGGTGCCGCCAGCGGCGGGGCGCCCGCCGCCACGGGCCAGACCCGGGTGCGCTTTCGCGTCAAAGGGGCGGCCGCGTGGTCCGAGACCCCATGGCAGAGTGCGGGATTGGAGCGCGATGGAATCGTCGTGCATTCCCTAGCGGCGCTCGTCCCGGCTACCCACTATGATCTCGTGGTGCAGGCACGCTGGGATACGGCTGACCGCCAGCCGGATGAGCAGGCGGGCGAATTCAAAAGCGCGCCGCTGCCGGACCAACGCCAACCGGTGACGTTTTGCGTCATGACCTGCCAGAAATACGAGCGACTGGACCATCCCGGACAGGAGCAACAAGGATGACAACTACGCCAACGCCGGCTTCGCGGTGGAGACCGGCATTGGCAGTATGTCTCGGCGGATCCCGCGACCTCAGTCAACGAGTGGAGCATCGGCCCGTCGACCGCGGCCCACGCCGGTGGTTGGAAGGAAAAAACACCGCGACCCGAGCACCGCTTCCTGCGCACCGGTCAGGGCGGGTTCTTCTCCGGGGTCGTCACGCCCACGGCCACCGGAGCAAGCCTTGAGCTTCGCCTGCACGACGTGGATGGACGGGTGGTCTACCGGGAGCAGAAATAGGCCGAAAGGGGATTTGAACCGGAACGGCGGAGCGTGTGCATTTCAACGATGGCCATTCCTCCTGCAATAACCCCCTTGGCCCTGAAAGAACGCATGAGCACTGCCGCCGGAACCCTGACGCGTCGGCAGTTCGCGGCCTTGGCCCTCGGCGCCACGGCGCGCCTCATGGCGGGAGAACCGGCTTCCCCGCCAGCCCGCACCTGGCGTCTCGGCCTCAATACTTATTGTCTCCGCTTTCAGCGTTGGAGCGACCGCCAGCTTTTTGACTACGGTGCGAAGCAAAAGGTCGACGCCCTTTTTCTCCAGGACTCGCTTGATGCAGGTGTGATGGATCCACAGCACTGGGCGCGAGTTCGCACGTGGTCGAAAGAGATGGACCTGCGCCTCGAGACCGGGGGTGGCGTCTTGCTCCCGGGCTCCCCTGAGGCTTATCCGCAAGCGGTCTCAAAGCTGCGCAAGAACATCGAGCGCGCCGCCGCCATGGGCTCGCCCCTTGTTCGCACCTTGATCGCAGGCGACCGTTACCATTTTCCGCCCGGTCCGGTCGAACGCCACAAAGAGACGGCCATCAAGATTCTGCAGGAGGTGCGCAGCCAGGCGATGGATGCCGGTGTAAAGATCGCGCTCGAGAATCACAAAGATCTCTTCGCGTGGGAAACGCGCGAGGTGATTGAAACGGCGGGGAAGGAATTTGTCGGCTCCTACCTCGATACGGGCAATCCGGTCTTTGTGGCGGAAGATCCCATGACGACGCTGGAAGAACTCGGCCCTTATGCCGTGACGTTTCACCTGCGCGATTCCGTGGTCTACGAAGTCGATGGCGGCGTGGCCGTGCAGTGGGTGCCACTCGGTGAGGGGACGCCCGACTTCAAGGCCATCGTCGCGCGTGCCGCCGAAATCATGCCGGCAAACGTCCATGTCTTTTGCAAACCGATCACGGCACGTCCGCCGGTGATCTTGCCGGTTTTTACGGAGGAGTTCTGGACCCGGTGGTTTCCCGGTGGTCGTTCGCGCGACTTTTCCCGATTCCTCGCCTTGGCCAAACGCGGTCGTCCTTACGACCGGGCGCAGCTCCTTGAAGATACCAACCGAGGTCGCGACCGCCCCACGGGAGAGCTCAAGGTCCAGCAGCTTGAACACATGGAGCGTAGTCTGGAATATTGTCGGAAAACACTGAACCTCGGCGTCCGTTGGCGCGGTTGAGAACCTGCCTGCGTTAGGTTTAAGACCACGGGACCGGGCTGATCGGCGCGCTACTCTCGTCGTCGTCCGCGCTGCGGCATCACTTGTCGCGGGCGAGGTGGCCGCTCACTTCGATACGGCCCAGACAGGGAGGATAGTCGGGTCGAAACGGAAAATCAGCGGCAAGATATAATGGGAATAGACCGCGATGACGATGACGCCGATGAGATTGAGCGCCAAGCCGACGCGGGCCATCTCGGCGATGCGGACGCGTCGGCTGGTGAAGACAATAGCATTGGGCGGCGTGGCGACCGGGAGCATGAAGGCCATCGACGCGGAGATAGTGGCGGGGATCATCAGCATGAGCGGATTGATGCCCTCCGCCACGCCCCAAGCGGCGAGCACCGGAAGAAACATGGTCGCGGTGGCGACGTTGGACGTGAGCTCCGTCAGGAAAGTGATGAGCAGGCAAACAAGAGCGAGAATCACGAAAGCCGGCAAATGGCCGAAGTCGCGCAGGGCTTTGGCGAGATATTCGGAAAGGCCGCTGGAAACAAAGCCGGAGGCCAAGGCGAAGCCGCCGCCGAGCAGCAACAAGACATCCCACGGGACCTTGGCGAAAGTCCCGCTGTCGAGTAGCGCACGGCCGGGTTCGGCGCGCGATGGGATGAAGAAAAGCAAGAGGGCGACGAGCAGTGCGGCGGACCCGTCGTCCAAAGCGGCAAGCGCCGGATGCAGCCGGCTCCAACCGGGGATGGTGAAGAGGCCGATGTTGAGATCGCTGCGGAAAACCCAAATCAGAGCCACGGTAATAAAGAGCGTGCCGATGACTTTCTCCTGGAAGCGCATCGGGCCCAGGCCGTTGAGTTCAGCCCGGACAACGGACCGGTCGAGCCGGAGCGTGGCATCGCAACGGCAGAAGACGCGCGCGAGGAGGAACCAGGTGGCGGCCAGCAACATGGCGGCCAACGGAGTGGCGTAGAGCATCCACTCGCCGAAGGCGACCGGGGGGGCGGAGGGGAACGTATCGCGGTAGATTTTCAGGAACGCGAGATTCGTCGGCGTGCCGACGAGCGTGGCGATGCCGCCGATCGAGCAACCGTAGGCGATGGCGAGCATGAGCCCGAGGGCGAGCGGGCGAACACGCTCGGCGCCAAAGGTCGCCTCGAGCTTCAGGATGACCGCCAAGCCGATGGGGAGCATCATCAGCGCGGTAGCGGTGTTGGAGATCCACATCGACAACAGGGAGGTCGCGAGGAGGAAACCGCCCAGAACGGAGGCGGGGCTGGAACCCATGCGGTTGAGGAGGCCGAGGGCGATGCGCTGGTGGAGCCGCCATTGCTCCATCGCGAGCGCGATGAAGAAACCGCCGAGATAGAGGACGATAATCTCATTGAAATAGTTCTGCGGCGTGCGGCGCACATCGCCGAGCCCGAGGAGCGGAAATAGCACGAGCGGCAGCAGGGACGTGACCGCCAGCGGCACGGCCTCGGTCATCCACCAGATGGACATGAGCGCCGCGACGGCGGCCATCGCGCCGACGAGCGGGCGATCCGGCGGCCCACCCCAGCCCCAGAGCAGGACGGCGAAAACAATGAGGCCGGAAAACAGCCCGACAAGGCGGACTCTGGAAACAGCGGGTGTAGTGGTCATCGCGAAGACAAAAGGGAGGGCTTAGAGGAACCAAGGACGGCTTTGACGCGAGGCGAGTATATTGTTGTCGGCAACCATCAAACCGCGGCTTCCGTTGGCGCGGTTGAGCGTCTGCCTGACATAGATTTCAGGCGGCCGGCCCGTGCTGGTCGGCGCGATGCCCTCGCAATCGCCGGCCCGCCTTCATCACTTGGCCCGGCGTCGCGTGGCCGAGGAGTTTTTCAAAATCTCCCGCCGTCGCGATCAACGCATCCAGATCGACGCCACACCGGTAGCCGGAAACTTCCAGCGCGTGGATCAGATCCTCGGTGCAGATATTGCCGGTGGCTCCGGGCGCATACGGGCAGCCGCCGATCCCGGCCAAAGCGGCGTCAAAGTGGATCACGCCGGCATCGAGCCCCGCGAAAACGTTGACCAGGCCGAGTCCCCGCGTGTTGTGGAAATGGAGCGCCAGGTTGACCGCCGGATAAGTTTGGCGAACGAGTCCGACGAGATCGTGCACGAGCGCCGGATAGGCCATGCCGGTCGTGTCGCACAGACTGATCGAATGGATCCCCGCCTCCTCCTGCAACCGTCGGCACCACCGCAAAATCGCGGCGGCCGGAATCTCGCCTTCGAACGGGCAGCCAAAGCTGCACGAAAGCGACGCGGCGACCCGCATTCCCGCCGTGGCGGCGAGGGCGGCGGCCTCCTTGATGGCTTGGAACGAGGCGTCGCCCGACCTGCGCAGATTCGCGCGATTGTGGCTCTCGCTGGCCGACATAACGAGGTTCACTTCATCGGCCCGGGCGGCGATGGCCCGCTCCAGCCCGCGGACGTTGGGCACTAATGCCGCGTAAATCACACCGGGACGGCGGGTGATGCCTTGGAAGACCGCTTCTGCATCGGCCAGTTGCGGGACCGCACGGGGCGAAACAAAAGAGCTCACCTCGATTTTTCTCAGCCCGCAGGCGGCGAGTTGGTCGACCAATTTGATTTTTTCCTCGGTCGGAACGAAGCCGACCTCGCTTTGCAAACCGTCGCGCAGCGCCACCTCCTGCACGTGGATTTCCCTGCCTTGGCCGCACCACGGGCTCACGCGATGACTCCCTCGGCTTTGAGTTGCGCCTGCTGTTCCTCAGTGAAGCCGAGTCCATCAAGAATTTCTCGGGTATGCTCGCCGAGCACGGGTGCCGGTGAGTGGATGGCACCCGGGGTGGAGAGGAGCTTCGGCACGATGCCCGGCACCTCGACGTCGAATCCCTGACGCGTGCGTTGTTTGAGAATCATGTCGCGGGCCCGATAGTGCGGGTCCTCCGCGATGTCTGCGATATCGTAGATTCTTCCGGCCGGCACACTGGCTGCGCCCATCTGCGCGAGGGCGTCGGTGACCGTGTGGCGCTCCGTCCAATCGCCGATAGCCTGGTCGAGTTCGGTGGCCGCTTTCACGCGGCCTTGGTTGCTGGCGAGGTCGGGACGACGGCCGAGATCATCCCGGCCGATCACGGTCATCAAGCGGGTGAAAATCGCGTCCCCGTTGCCGGCGATCAGCACCACGCCGTCCAGGCAGCGATAGGCGTTGGAAGGAGCGATGCCGGGCAAGGCGCTTCCGGCCGGCGCCCGCACGACTCCGCTCGCGCTGTATTCGGGCAGCATGCTTTCCATCGTGTTGAAGACCGACTCGTGCAACGCCACATCGATGACTTGGCCGGCACCGCCGTTGACCTTGCGGTGGTGCAAAGCCATCAGCACGCCGATGGTACCGTGCAATGCGGCCAACGTGTCCCCGATGGAGATGCCGCAGCGCACCGGAATCTGTCCCGGTTGGCCGGTGAGGTGGCGCAGGCCGCCCATGGCTTCCCCGATGGCGCCGAAGCTCGGAAGATCACGATAGGGACCGGTCTGTCCATAACCGGAAATCCGCAGCATGATCAGGCCGGGGTTGATGGCTTGGAGGACCTCCCAACCCAGCCCCCATTTCTCCATCGTGCCGGGCCGAAAGTTCTCGATCAACACATCGCACTCGCCGATCAGCCGCCGGGCGATTTCCTGGCCTTGGGCGGTCCGCACGTCGAGGGCGAGCGATTGCTTGTTCCGCGACTGCACCTGCCACCAGAGGGACGTGCCGCCTTCGATGAGACGCCATTGCCGGAGGGGATCACCGTTCAAGGGAGGCTCGATCTTAATGACCTCGGCCCCAAACTCGCCCAAGGTTTTGCCGACAAATGGACCGGCAATCAGCTGCCCCATTTCCACCACCCGCACGCCGGCGAGCGCCTGCGTTTGTGGGGGCAGGGCCGACGGGGACGATAGGG
>NSIG01000028.1 GCA_002737275.1 Opitutia bacterium | reverse complement strand
TCACCCGCCACCGCCCACATGTGCTCCAATGCCTTCACGCCGAGCCCGGGTTCGGCGGTCCACGCCGGCGGCGCGCTGCGCGCACTCGCGACGCCCAAGCCCAGACTCAGCACCAAGACCCACGGGCGAAACATAGTTGTCATGCGCCCGAGCCTGCCGCCCGCCGTTACGTGCTTCGACTGAAAAACGACACGGTCGGCTGACCTTTGCCTTTGCCCAAGCGTTTCCGCAGCGTCCAGCCCGGCGGCGCCAACTCGATCTCGCCCGGCGTCTCAAACACCACTAGCGCCTCCGGCTTTCCCGCCAGCAATTCCGCCAACCGCACGAACAATCCCGGCGCCACCGTCGGAATGATTTCGTAAGGCGGATCGATGAACACCAGATCCGGCGCCGCGCCCTGACTGAGCGCCACCGTGAGCGCATCCGCTTCCATCAGCACCAGATCATCCGCGGCGCCGCGCCCCAAGCTCTTGCACACGGCCACGATATTTTGCCGCACGCACGCCGCCGCCTTCACGTTTTTCTCCACAAACACACCTCCCGCCGCACCCCGGCTCAACGCCTCCAGCCCATACGCGCCGCTGCCCGCAAACAGATCCAAAAAACGCGCCCCCGGCACCCGCGCGCCGAGACTCGAAAACACCGCCTGCCGCATCCCGTCCGTCGCCGGCCGCACCTCGTCGCCTTTCGGGACGACGAGAGGAATACCACGGGCACTACCACCGGAAATACGCACCCGCGCACACAAAACCGCGCCCCGCTCTTGGCAAACGCGAAACCGTCGCCACCCTGCGCCACCGCCCTCCTTTTCTTCCTGCCACGCCTGCGCCCAAGCCCCAACCCAATCTGCCGCGTCTCCGCTTTCTTCGGATCGCCGCCTGGGCTGCCGGGGCCGTGATGTGGAGAAAATCTCCGTCGCTCAAGGCCGCCGAATCTGCTGCATCCACGCCGTTTCCCATCTCCGATCACTGCGACGGCCACCGGTTCTTCAACCCGAAACGACCCGGGGTGCGCGGATTCACCGATCTCCTGCGCTGGAAGCTCTCTTCCACTCCGGCCGTCTGGCCCCAATCGGTCGAAGTCACCCCGCGCCCGCCTGCACGTCGGCCCGCCGGCGAAGCCCTCGACGCGCAATGGATCAACCACGCGACGTTCCTGCTTCAAACCACGGCCGGCACCGTGCTCACCGATCCCGTTTACAGCGAGCGCGTGAGTCCCGTGGGTTGGGCCGGTCCCCGGCGCGTGCATGTGCCCGGTATCGCCTTCAACGATTTGCCCCGCATCGATGTCGTGGTCCTCAGCCATGATCACTACGATCATTGCGATCTCGCCACGCTCGAGCGCCTGAACACCGCCCACGCGCCCCTCGCCGTCACGTTGCTCGGCAACGGCTCGCTCCTCCGCACCGCCGGTTTCACGCCCGAGCGCGTCGTCGAACTTGATTGGTGGAGCCAGCACACCACAACCGCTGGCCTCTCGATCCAGGCCACGCCCGCCCGTCACTGGAGCAACCGCGCGACCGGCCCCCGCAACGGCCGGCTCTGGGGCGGATTTTTCCTGAAGGCCGGCAACCGCACCGCGCACTTCGCCGGCGACACGGGCTACGATGACGAGATGTTCGCCGCCATCCGCCAGCGCTGCGGCGCCCCCGACCTCGCGCTGATTCCCATCGGCGCCTACGAACCGCGCTGGTTTATGGCCGAGCAGCACTGTAACCCGGAAGAGGCGGTAAAGATCCACCTCGAGCTCGGCGCCAAACGCAGCATCGGTATGCACTGGGGCACCTTCCAGCTCACCGACGAAGCGCGCGAGGCCCCTGTGGCCGCCCTGACCGCCGCTCTCACCGCCGCAAAACTTCCGCTCACATCGTTTTGCGCCCTCGAACCGGGCTAGAACCTGCAGGCCTGACCTCGCTCGTTTGCCCGGGAGCGCCTCCGACCCCAGGCGCACGATCTGCAAAACGCCGCTCGGCCTACGAACCAGCGGCGGGCCGCGCCCAGCCCCATCCGGCGCGTGCACCGGCCAACCCCGGCCGCCGGCCATTTGTCGGATTTCACCGGCTTATTGGGGGACCTCCACCCCGGCATTAGGCTCGTGACGCGTTACCAAACCATGACTCATACCGGCGACGTTTAAGTTTTGGACTTTCTGAGCTTCGCAGCGAGCGTGAGCGGGTGGGAGAACCACCCATCGCTCACGCTCGCGGCGACGGAGTTAATTAGCCCAAAACCCAACCGGCGGCGGCAGGGGTCCAGCACCGGCACCGGAAGCTTCGCCCGCCACGACGACTGGACCGTTGAGGAGCATGCGGCTCCGCCACCGAGCCACGGCCGGCACCTCCTCACGATTACACTTAGGCACAAAAAAGCCCGCGCTCTGTCGCGCGGGCTGGAGTCAAACGTCGAACTGCGCCCGTGCGCTTAGAACGCGTAAGAGTAGCTGACCGTCACCACCCCGCGGCCGACGGCCAAGGTGTTCTCGGACTTCGGCGTGCTACCGACCTTGGTGTAAGCACCGTCACCCTTAGTGTAGGCGAAACCGACGGTGAGCTTCGACTCCTTGGTGAGCTGGAACGGAGCCGCAACCCCGACGGACCAGTAATCACCCCACGCCTTCGTGCGTGGCGTAGAGTTCTTCGCGAAATCATTCAGGAGATAGGTGCCGATCGAGGCCGAGAAACCCAACTCGGTGCCGAGATCCTTCAAAGGAAGGGCATAGCCCGCACCCAGCTCAAAGGTAGGACCATCGAGGACGAAATCATAAAAGATCTTCGGCGTGAACTTGATTCCGGAGGTCGTGTAATTCACCGCGAGGCTGGGCTCGAAGGTAAATTTGTAGAAACCCGCTTTCGCGTCTGCATCGGGATAGTAATAGGCCGTGAAGCCAGGAACCACGCTCAGCGTATCGGAAATCGCCGCGGTGTAAGAGCCGTAGAAATCAAACTCCGGGTCGGAGGTGCCGGGGACCTTGTCCTTGACCGGGAAGTTGCTCCAAAGACCGCCGACGAAGCTGCCGTAGCTCGCCTCAATCGCCGGTTGGAGCGATGCCCCGCCGAGGCGCTGGCCGCGGAACATGTAGTGCGAGACGATCGCAGGCGTCACGGTAATCGCGACGGCCGGAGCCGCCGGAGCGGGCACCGGAGCGGTTTGGGCGGTCACGGAGAGCGCGCCCATGGTAAGTGCACTCAGGAGGACGAGGGAGGATTTATTCATTTTTTGTTTTATGGTTTGGTAGTGTTAACAGCCCGAATGGCCGGGCAACATGAGTGAACAGCAGAAATCCTGCCATGTTCCTCACAACCCGGAAACTCGGGAAATTTGTGACAAAAAACCGGCGATTCCCCTCGGGGTCGCCGGTCCGATAAAAACCGCTTCGCCTTTGGCGAAGCCGAAGCTTAACGCTTCGAGAACTGGAAGCGCTTACGAGCGCCGGGTTGACCGGCTTTCTTACGCTCTTTGGCCCGCGGATCGCGTTTCATGTGCCCGGCCTTCTTGAGCGCGGGACGGAGCTCGGCGTTCAATTTTTGCAGGGCCCGAGCGATCCCGAGGGACACGGCGCCGGCTTGGCCGGCCAAACCGCCACCCGAGGCATTCACGGAAACATCATACTTATCGGCCAAGGAAACCGTCGTAAGAGGCAAGGCGGCCTGTTTGGCAAAGCTTTCGGGCACGAAGTAGGTCTCGAAGCTGCGACCGTTAACGGTCAGCTTGCCCGTGCCTTCCGTGAGACGGATGCGGGCGGTCGAGGTCTTGCGGCGGCCGGTGGCGGTAAAAACGTTCGCTGGAGTGCTCATGGGCGGAATCAGACGGAAATTTTGGCGGGATTGTTAACCTCGTGCGAGTGTTTCGGCCCAGCGAACACGCGGAGCTTCGTCAACATCTTGGCCGCGATCCGGTTCTTCGGCAACATGCCTTTCACGGCGTGCTCGATAATGAACTCAGGGTGACGCTCACGCATGAGCTTGAGGCTGCGGTAGCTCTCGCCACCGACGAACCCGGAGAAAAACATGTACTCGTTTTGCGACTCCTTTTTTCCCGTGAGCACGATCTTCTCGGCATTGATCACGACTACGAAATCGCCGTTGTCGACGCTGGGAGTGTAAGACGCTTTGTGGCGGCCACGGATGATGTTGGCGGCTTTGACGGCGAGACGGCCGAGGGGCACGCCTTCGGCATCGATAAGGTGCCACTTGGGCTGCACTGTCTCCTTCTTGGCGAGGAACGTTTTCATGGGAAAAGGGTTTGATAACTAGGTTTGAGGAAGGCGGTGTCAATGCCTCATTTCATCGGGAAAGCGGGGCCATGAGACCGGCTTTGACCACGCGCAAATCGGAAACTTGTTTTGAGGCCCGTTTATGCAAACTTCGCTGCGATGAAGTCTTCACATGCGCTTTGGGCCGCCGGTATTTTGGGTCTCACCGGGGTCGCCTTGGGCGCGTTTGGCGCCCACGCCTTACAGGCGCGGCTCACCGAACTCGGCACCCGCGATCGCTGGGAAACGGCGGTGCAGTATCATCTGATTCACACGGTCGCGATCTTTGCCGCGGCCGCGTGGCTCCGCCTCGGCCGCAGCGACGCCGCGCGCTTGGGCTGGGCGGCCCGCTGGTGGATTCTGGGCATCGTCCTGTTCTCCGGATCGCTCTACCTTCTCGCCTTAAAAGCCGCCCCCAGTTGGCTGGGTGCATCGGCGGCACCTCTGGGCGGACTTTCATTCATGATCGGATGGACCTACGTGGTGGCAGCCGGTTTCAAAATGGAGGCTCCGCCTTCAAAATGACCGGCGCTCTTTTCATCCCTGACGAACTTCGCGCTCTGCTCGACGCCACCCGGCAGATCGGTCGGCCGCGACTGGTCGGCGGCGGCGTGCGGGATTGGCTGCTGGGCAAAGTGCCCCATGATTTCGATGTCGAGGTCGGCGGCGTAGACTTCGAAACGTTGCACACCGCGCTCGCGCCTTTCGGCGCCACCGATGTCGTGGGCCGCAGCTTCGGCGTCATCAAGGTGCGCGGTCACGCCACCGGTGCCGACTACGATTTCAGTCTTCCGCGCCGCGAATCGAAAACCGGGCGGGGCCACCGCGGCTTCGCGGTCGAGCCCGATCCTTCGCTCACCGACGCCGAGTCCGCCGCCCGCCGCGATTTTACCATCAACGCGATCGCCTACGATCCGTTCACCGGGGTCGTGATCGACCCGCACCACGGCACCGCCGATTTGCAGGCGCGGATTCTCCGCCACACCAGCGCCGCCTTCGCGGAAGACCCGTTGCGCGTCTTGCGGGCGTTCCAGTTTGCCGCGCGTTTTGATTTTGATCTGGCCCCCGAAACGGCGGCGCTTGCCCGGTCGATTGCACCCTCGTTTGCCGAGCTGCCCGTCGAACGAGTTTGGGGAGAATGGGAAAAATGGGCCACCCGATCCATTCGCCCATCACGCGGACTTGAGGTGCTAGAACAGACCGGCTGGCTCGCCCATTTCCCGGAAATTGCCGCCCTGCGCGGCACGATTCAAGAGCCGGAATGGCACCCGGAGGGCGATGTGTTCACGCACACGCAACGGTGTCTGGACGGGCTCGTTTGCCTCCCCGACTGGCCGGCGTCCGCCAATAATCCGGTGCTGATGTTGGCGGTGCTCGCCCACGATTTCGGCAAACCCGCGACCACCGCGCGCGCCGAGAAAAACGGCGTGATGCGCTGGCTCAGTCCCGGTCACGCCGCTGCCGGCGGACCGGTCGCGGAGAGTTTTCTCCAACGGATCGGTGCCCCGATCCGTTTCACGCCACCGGTGCGGGCTTTGGTCGTAAATCACCACGTTCACGATCGGCAGAACCCCAAGCTCTCCGACTCGGCCGTGCGCCGGTTGGCCGGCCGGCTCCAACCCGCAACGATCGACGATCTATGCGCCGTCATGCGCGCCGACAACGCCGGCCGGCCACCTCTCTGGTCGCCGGAGACCGACGCGCGCATCGAAGCCCTCGCCGCGCAGGCTCGCGGTCTCGCTCTCGCCCGGCTCGCACCGCAGCCACGGGTGCTTGGCCGGCATTTGGTCGCGCTCGGGCACCTGCCCGGGCCCGAGTTCAAGCGCATCCTAGACGCCGCTTTCGAGGCGCAGCTCGACGGCGCATTTACCGATGACGCCGGCGGTGCCGAGTGGCTGAGGGCTTTTGTCCAAAAGTAGTAATTCTGCCGCGCCGATCTGAAGCTCGCCATCGCTCAGGACCCGCGCGCGGAGGCCGCCCCGGCCTTTGAGCCAGTCTTCGGCACCCGGCGCCACCGCGTGATTCATCCAGTGGCAGGGCCGCGCCTCGCCCGTGCCTGCAAACGCCACGCCGCCAATCGAAAAATTTTTCCCGATCAGCGCCGTCAGATCTACCCCACCGATCAGCACATTTCGGCGCAAAACTCCGGCCGAAATCCTCGGCAATCGAAACTCCGCCTTCAGCGCTTCAAACACGTCCGCGGCGAAAAACGTGACCTGGCCTTTGTAGCCGGGACGATAACCGTAAAACCGATCCCCTTCTAGGCCCCAACCCGCGCGGCAGATGACCGTCGCCACCTCTCGCGTCGGATGTTCGCCGGCGGGCGCGCGCGGTCGGCCGAAAAAATTATGGCCGGGTGAAATGAAAACCTGCGGAAGAACAACGTTCATGATGAGCTGCGGATGAATCAAAAGCTGCGCAGGGGCGCCACGCGTTCCTTTGGCACACGGGCGGGGCGCCCGCGCCGCGCCGTCCCGCTTGAAAAAATGGTGGGCCCACAGGGATTCGAACCCTGAACCAAAGGATTATGCTTACCACTTCGGCTTTCGCCGCTCCCGCCATCGCGGGATTCGTAGTCTGGACCATGCCTTCACCATGCCTTGAGGGCGAAGGTGGGTGATTATGGTCTCTACACCTTACCGCGCCGTGAGGCGCGGGCTTGGCTCGGCGTTGGGTCGCCCGCCGAAGCGAGCAGGCCGTTCACCGAATTTACACCTGACTAACGGCAGGTTTCCCTGCCGCCGACCCGATAATTAAGTCCTCTGCTCTAACCATTGAGCTATAGGCCCTGCTAAAAAGAACATCGCCAAGAGAGGACATCGTTCGCCCGCACGCAAGCGCTCAGGTCGCAGGATCCCGGAAACGCGCGGCCGGCCCGGCATCCGCCGCTCACAGATCCAAATGACACGCCACCTGCTGCTCGATCCCCGCCGTCGTGGCCACCGTTCTCAGCGCGGGCTTCTCCACCCGGCAACGTTCCTGCACGTGAGGGCAACGGGTATGAAACGGACAACCCGAGGGCGGATTGATCGGCGACGGCACATCCCCTTGCAGGATGATTCGATCCCGATGCTTCCGGGGATTCGGCACCGGAATCGCCGAAATCAGCGCCCGCGTGTAAGGATGGCGCGGGCTCCGGTAAATCTCTTCCGCCGAGGCGGTTTCAACCACGTGGCCCAGATACATCACGACGATGCGATCGGAGATGTGTTTCACCACGGCGAGATCGTGCGCGATGAAGAGATAGGAGAGCTTCAGCTCCCGCTGGAGATCGAGCATCAGGTTCAACACTTGGCTCTGGATCGACACGTCGAGGGCCGAGACCGGCTCGTCGCACACGACCAGCCGCGGGTTCAGCGCGATCGCCCGCGCGATGCCGATGCGCTGGCGTTGACCGCCGGAGAATTCAAAAGGAAACCGCTCGGCCGCGCCCGCCGGCAGCCCCACCGTACGCAGCAATTCACTCACGCGCGCGCGACGTTCCGCCTCGCTGCCGATGCCGTGGACGATAAACGGTTCCTCCAAAATATTTCCCACCGTATGCCGCGAATTGAGCGAATCCGCCGGATCCTGGAAGATCATCTGAATGTTTCGCCGGTGCGGTTTCATCTCCGAGCGGCTCAGCTTGGCCAAGTCCGCGCCGTCGAAAAGAATCTCGCCCGAGGTCGGCTGGTTGAGGCGCACGATGCATTTCCCGAGCGTGGACTTGCCGCAGCCCGACTCACCGACGAGGCCGAGAGTCTCGCCGGCCCGAATCACGAGCGACACCCCGTCGACCGCCTTGCACTGCGCTTTGGCGGTCATGAAAACCCCGCCCTTGACCGGGAAATACATCTTGAGCTGCCGAATCTCCAGCAACGGCAGACCCGGTTGATCGGCGGACTTCTCGCTCATGAGCGGACCTCCAACGGCGACAATTCCCGCCAGCGATGGCACGCCACGTCATGGTGTTCACCCACGCTTTCGACGGGCGGCTGGACCTCGGCACAGCGCGCGATCTTGTGCGGACAGCGATTCTGAAACCGGCACCCCGTCGGCAGATCGAGCAGACCCGGCACCATGCCTTCGATCGTGTTCAACTTCACCTTCCGCGGACTGTCGAGACGCGGAATGGACTGCAACAGACCGCGCGTGTAGGGGTGTTTCGGATTCTCAAAAATTTCGAGCACGGGGCCGCGCTCCGCAATGCGGCCCGCATACATCACGACGACTTCGTCGCAGACCTCGGCGATCACGCCGAGGTCGTGCGTGATGAGGACAATCGACATGCCCATCTCGCGCTGGAGATTCTTCATGAGCTCCAAGATCTGCGCCTGAATCGTGACATCGAGGGCGGTCGTCGGCTCGTCCGCGATGACCAGCGCCGGTTTGCAGGCCAGCGCGATCGCGATGACTACGCGTTGGCGCATCCCACCGGAGAGTTGGTGCGGATACTCCGACACCCGGATCTCCGGCGACGGGATGCCGACCAAGCGGAGCATTTCGACGCTCATCGCAAGCGCCTCCCGCGGGTCTTTGGTTTTGTGCAGCAGGAAAATCTCGGAGAGCTGCCGGCCGATGCGGTGGAGCGGATTGAGCGCAGTCATCGGCTCCTGGAAGATCATGCCGATCCGGGCGCCGCGGATCTTCAGCATCTGCTCGGGCGAAAGTTTCGTCAGGTCCTGCCCTTCGAACATCACCTGCCCGCTAAGAATTTTCCCCATCGGTTTTGGCAACAGCCGGTTGATCGAGAGCGCGGTCACACTTTTCCCGCAGCCGGACTCCCCGACGATGCCGAGGGTCTTGCCCTTGTGCACCACGAAGCTCACCCCGTCGACCGCGCGGACTTGACCGGCGTCCGTGTCAAACGCGGTGACGAGGTCTCGGACTTCGAGCAGAGGCGTGGAAGGATCGGGCACGAGCGGGCGATTTTAACGTTCAATTCTTCTGCTTGTGCTGTTCGTAGGTACGGATGACCGGCGGAAACGTCGCCCCGGTGCGACGTGCAGCGAGCGTCTCCTTTTTCTTATCCTCATCGACCCAGAAGAGCATCCACTCGGTAAAGTCCCGGCCAAGTTTGACGTGAAAATCTTCGGGGTAGCCGATCCAGCGCCAGCTCCCAATTCGCATAAACGGGATCACTTGGCCCGGCGAAAACGCCGCATATTCAAAAAGCATCTCCTCCATTTCAAAGGCGAGTTTCTTCATCTCATCCGCACTGCTCGATCGGTCGTAGGCGATGATCTTTTGGTCGAGGGCGTGGATCGCGGTGGACGTCACGTTGTTGCTTTGCGTCTTAAGTTTTCGTTCTGGGCCCGAGGTTCCGTCGGACAAAAACGCGTTGTCATAGGCATTAGCGGAGTGAACGGTTTCCCAAAAGCGCGGATACATTTCCGGCGAGACGTTAAACGCCGTATAGGAAATATCATGCTGCTTTTCTTGGAGCTTCTTGAATGCCGTAGTGGAATCGAGCACCTCGATCCGGAATTCCACTCCGGCTTTCAGGGCCTCTTCTCTCAAAATCGTCAGCACATCCTTCAGCGCTTCATAACCGGTCGTCAGCTGGAACGAAAGCCGATCGCCCTTGGCGTTAACGAGCACGCCGTCGGGTCCGCGCGTCGTGAAGCCCGCCTTCGCGAAACTCTCCAGCGCCTGCTCGATCGAAAACGGCCGGGAACGCAGCGTGGGATGGGAAAAGTCCCCATAACCATCGGAACCCGTCTGCATCCGTTGCCAGTCACCGCGAGCAAACTTGTCGATCACGAGCGGCCAATTCGTGGCGTAGTGGATTCCCACCCGCACCTCACGGTTGTCGAGCAACGGTCGGCTCGTATTCAGCCACAAGCCATAGGTCGGGCGGGGAAATTCGTTGTAAAACTTGCTTTTCTGTACGGAGCCGGACTGCACCAGCGGGTCCGAATCGGGTAGCTTGTCATACCAATACTCGGCGAGGGAGAGGTTGAAGAAATCGATCTCTCCTTTCTTGAAAGCCTCAAAGCTCTTCGGCGTATCGCGGATAATCGAGAAGCGGATTTTGTCGGGGTTGAACCGGTAGCGCCAATTTTTCTTATCCTTCGCCCACCAGTCTTTGCTGCGCGTGAGCGTGATCGAGCGGCCTTTGTCGATGTCCTCTGGCAAGATCGTGTAAGCACCGGGCGTGGGCACCACGCGCCATTGGTAGCGCTCCACGTAATCGTCACCGAGCTCCTTGTAAAAATGCGCAGGTTGGGGAGAAAGTTCGAGCACCCGCGCCGACATATCAGGCCGATCTTCGGGCAGCGTGATCGAGAAGGTGTGGCTGTCGTAGCGTGTTATTCCTGCGTAGTTGGTCGTGTAGAAATTGTTATACCACGGGGCCTGGATGTATTTTGAACGCCAAAGAAAGAACGCGAAAACCATGTCGTCGGAGGTGATCGGTACGCCGTCGCTCCAGCGGGCGCTGCGCTCAATCCGCACCCAGACAGTCTTACGCGCCTTGTCGATCGCCCACTCCGAGGCCAGCCCGCTGAAATAGTGAAATCCCTTCGGCCCCACATCAGTTTGGTTTGGATGGCGATGTGCCCACTCTACAGCCACGTCGTCGAGAATCCACCGGCGGAAGCTACCGTTGGAATCGGGCCCGAGGTGGCGCAGCGTGCGCGGGTAATCCTGAAGAAAGGTGTAAACCGTCCCGCCCTTTTTCGCCGCCGGCGAACCGATCTCCGGCAGGTCGGCGCCGTTTTCCCAGACCAGGTCCTTGGGCAAATCGGCCGGAGTGGCGAAGCGGAAAAAGTTGGGGTTGGCCGCGTAGTAGGCCTTCACCTCGGCGGTGTTGTCGCGCTCGACGACGGCTTCCTTCTTTTTGACGCAACCCACGAGGAAAAAAACGCCGGCCAGCGCCAGCAGCCAGCGGCCGGACCAACGAAGAGAGGGGAGAACTTGGTTCATAGGATTGTTATTCGTACGTGGTGAATTTTTTTGGGTCAAAGGCCTCGCGCACCGCCTCGCCGATGAACGTCACGAGCGTGAGGATAAAAACGAGGGCCGCGAAGGCCGACGACACAATCCAAGGCGCGGTCGTCAGGGTCTGCGTGCCCTGCTTGAGCAATTCGCCCATACTCGGCGTCGGTGCCGGCAGGCCGAAGCCGAGGAAATCAAGCGCCGTGACCGCCGTGATGGCTGAGACGATCGTAAACGGCATAAACGTGACGACGGTCGAAATCGTGTTCGGCAAAATGTGGTTGAAGATGATCCGGCCCGTGCCCGCCCCGATCACGATCGCCGCCGAGGTGTAGTCCCGGGCCTTTTCGCGATACGTCGCCGTCCGCATGTAATAGGTCATCGAGGTCCACGAGAAGAGCACCATGACCAGCAGCAAAATCGCGACCCTCGCCGAAATGCTCAGAGTGGAGGGAATCACCGAAAAAATGATGATCACCATGTAGAGAAACGGAATGTTCGACCACACTTCGATCAGGCGTTGCACGATGAGGTCGAACACGCCGCCGAAATAGCCCATCATGCAACCGACGGAAATGCCGATGACGTAGGTGAGCGTCATGAAGGCCAGCGCGAAAAAGATCGCCACGCGAAATCCGAAGAACAGCCGGGCAAAAATGTCCCGGCCCGTGGTGTCGGTCCCGAGCAAGTGTCCCTTCGGCCCGCCCATGAAAAAAGGCGGCGCGGGCTTGAACACGTTTTGGTAAGGCGTGTTTTCGAAGGCGTTGAATTGAAACGGCGGCAGCAGCACCCAGTTTTTTGAACTCTCGGCCTCAAACTTTTTCTTCAGCTCTCGGTAGTTGGTCTCGTAGGAGTAACCGAGGCCGAAGGCCGTGCCGGGCAGATTGGCGCCGTAGGTCGGAAAATGGAGCCGGCCCTCGTAACTCACCGCGAGCGCGCGGCTGTTGATCAAGAGTTCGCCGAAAAGGGAGAGCACGATGAGCCCGGCGAGCACCAAAAACGAAACGTAGCCGCGCCGGATCGAGCGGAAGCGCCGGAGCTTTTTGACGGTGAGGGGATTCAGGGCCATCGCGAAATCATTTAAAACGGATGCGCGGATCGATCAAGGCCACCAGCACGTCGGATAAGATGTTGCCGAGCAGCAGCAGTAGACTTGCGAGGAAGATCACGCCCATCACCACCGGATAATCGCGGTCGAAAATCGAGCTGAGTCCGAGCAGACCGAAGCCGTTGATGTCAAAAACCGTCTCGATCAGAAACGAACCGGAAACGACGAGCGTGATGTTTTGCCCGAAGGTGGTCGCGATGGGGATCAGCGAATTGCGGAGCGCGTGTTTTAGCACCGCTTGGTGAAACGACACGCCCTTCGCCAACGCGGTGCGCACGTAGTCGGCGGAGAGATTGTCCATCAGATGGTTTTTCATGAGCAGCGTCGTCACCGCAAAACTACCGACCAGATAGCACGCCAGCGGCAGGACCGCATGATGAAAAAGGTCGCCGATTTTCCCGCCCAGCGTGAGATCGTCGAAATTGTAGCTCGTGAAACCGCCCATCGGAAACCACGCCAGCCGGGCCGAGAAAAACAGCAGGAGCAGCGCACCGAGCACATAGCCCGGCACCGCATAGCCCATGAACACGAGCACTGAAGTGGCGTTGTCCATCAGCGAGCGGTGCCGGATCGCCTTGAGAATCCCGAGCGGAATGCAGACCGAGTAAGTGATGACAAGCGTGAGCAACCCGTAGAACAACGAGACCGGGAAACGCTGTTTGATGACGGCCCAGACCGGTTCGTTGTAGCGGTAAGAGGTGCCAAGATCGCCCGTGACGACCTTGCCGATCCACAACCCGTAGCTCACGAGGACGGGTTTATCGAAACCGTAGTAGGCCTTCAACTGGTCGAGCTGATCTTGGGAGAGCGCCATCCCCTGACCCGCCGACGCCCCACGCCCCGCCGCGTCGACCTGCTGCATCTCCATCATCGCCCGCTCGAGCGGCCCGCCGGGCACGATCCGCGTGATCAAAAACACAATGAGCGTGATCCCCAGCAACGTGGGTGGAATCAGCAGAAAGCGACGGATAAAATAATCCCGCATCAGGAAAGGAGCGGTAACAAAAAAGGGGCCAAGGGGAGAAGGGCAAAGTTACGACCAACTCCCCGCGCCGGGTCAAGGGAGGTATCGCGCACATCGTTTGACGGTTTCAACCGTGAATCCGCAGTCGCCCAACCCTCCAGGTTTATCAACCACGGCTGCATCCGGAGTGACCTCGAAAAAGTTGGGGTGCCAACCCCGAACCCCAAAGCAAGGACGGACACCRACGTCCCTAGAAAAACAGACTGTCATTGCGAGCAGCGCAGCGACGAAGCAATCCACTGGATTACCACGGCGCGCTGCGCGCACCTGCTAATGAACTCATCAGGTTTGTCCTTGCGAGCCCGGCTTGGCGGGCGCGGCAATCCAGCTAAAATTTCAGAAATCACTAACTTCCTTATTATTAAAATGGTGGACGCTAACGGACTCGAACCGCCGACCCCCTGCGTGTGAAGCAGGTGCTCTAACCAACTGAGCTAAGCGTCCCTCAACCGAGCGCGGACCGTGGAGCCCTGCTTCGGCCTAATCAATCCTGTTTTCGAGCGCTTCGACCGGCCMAAAAAAACCGCGTCCGCCAAGCCCCGGGGCCGCCGCCACCCTCGCGCCCCGGTCAACCGGTTCCATTCGCCCTGGCAGCCGGTCCGCCCCGCGCTCAAGCCCGACTATTTCCTCGTCGCGACCGCGCGCTTTCGCCCGGGCACCACCGTCCGGCAAATCTCGCATACCGTCCCATCGCAGCCGAACGCCGAACAGTGCTCGCGCCCATAGAAAATGATCCGCAGGTGCAACGCGTTCCAATGTTCCCGTGGAAACAGTTTCTTCAAATCCGCCTCCGTCCGCTCGACGTTTTTCCCGCCGGTCAACCGCCACCGCTGCGCCAGCCGGTGAATGTGGGTGTCCACCGGAAACGCCGGCACGCCGAACGCCTGCGCCATCACCACGCTCGCCGTCTTATGCCCCACTCCGGGCAAAGCCTCCAGTTCCGCAAACGTCCGCGGCACCTCACCGCCGTGACGCTCGATCAATAGCCGCGACAGCTCCCGGATCGCCTGGGCCTTGCGCGGCGCGAGCCCGCACGGGCGCACGATCGCGTCGATCTGCGCCACCGTTCGCCGCGCCATCGCGGCGGGGTTGTCCGCGAGTTTAAACAACGCCGGCGTCACGAGATTCACGCGCTTGTCCGTGCACTGGGCCGACAACAACACCGCGATGAGCAACGTGTAGGCATCCGAGTGGTCGAGCGGCACCGGCGTCTCGGGATAAAGCTCCGCAAGCCTCCGGTCCACAAACGCCGCGCGCTCCACCCGGGTGCAAAACGGCTTGGCTCCGGCAGCGCTTCGGATCGGCGACATTTAGCGCCAAAACAGCCGCCCTTCCCCGTAAAAAACAAACCCAAATTGACCGACCTTTCTTCAAATCACGGTTGCGTGAATGTTCTCCGCTTCTACGTTTTCGTCCCATGTCTTCGCCTGCTGCCGTCTTGCTCGCCCCCACCGATAGCTTCGCCCGTCGCCACACCGGCGGCAGCGCGACCGAGACCGCCGCCATGCTCGCGCTGCTCGGCTACTCGTCGGTCGATGCGCTCGTCGATGCCGCCGTGCCCCCGCACATCCGTCGCGCCGCGCTCAATGTCCCCGCCGCCCTCGGCGAAACCGCCGCCCTCGCCGAACTCCGCGGCCTCGCGAGCGAGAACAAAGTTTTCCGCAATTTTATCGGCACCGGTTACTACGACACCGCCACCCCCGGCGTGATCCAGCGCACCATCCTCGAAAACCCCGGCTGGTATACCGCCTACACGCCCTACCAAGCCGAGATCTCCCAGGGCCGCCTCGAAGCCCTGCTCAACTTCCAGACGGTCGCCACCAATCTCACCGGTCTCGAAATCGCCAATGCCTCCATGCTCGACGAGGGCACCGCCGCCGCCGAGGCCATGATGATGTGTCACCGCCTCAAAGACGGCCACGCCGACGCCCATCGCGTCTTCTTCGTTTCCGAAAAGTGCCACCCGCAGACGATCGACATCGTCAAGACCCGCGCAGTCCCGCTCGGCATCGCGGTCGTCGTCGGCGACCACCGCACCTATGCGCCCGCCGCGGATTGCTTCGGCGTGCTCGTGCAATATCCCGACACCACCGGCTCGATCCACGACTTCGAAAACTTCTTCGCCGCCGCCCACGCCGCCGGCGCCTACACCATCGTCGCCACCGATCTGCTCGCGCTCACCCTTCTGCGCGCGCCCGGCGAATTCGGTGCCGATGTCGCCGTCGGTTCCGCCCAACGCTTCGGCGTTCCCCTCGGCTTCGGCGGACCGCACGCCGGCTTCCTCGCCACGAAAGACGCCTTCAAGCGCCAGATGCCAGGCCGCCTTGTCGGTGTTTCCAAAGACGCCCAAGGCGACACCGCCATGCGCCTCGCCCTCGGTACCCGCGAGCAACACATACGCCGCGACAAGGCCACGTCGAACATCTGCACCGCCCAGGTTCTCCTCGGCGTGATGGCCTCGATGTATGCCGTGTATCACGGCCCCGACGGCCTCAAAAAAATCGCCGGCCGCGTCAAACTTCTGACCGAGCTTCTCGCCGCCGGCCTTCGCTCCGCCGGCGCCAAGGTCAACGCCGAGCCCGTCTTCGACACGCTCACGATCTCCAACATCTCCGCCGCCCGCGTCCACGCCGCCGCCGAGGCGAAGAAAATCAACCTCCGCCGCGTCGACGCCATGACCGTCGGCCTTTCCCTCGACGAGACCACCACCATCCAAGAAGTCCAGACGCTGCTCACCTTCTTCAGCGAGTCCGCGACCCTCAGCTCTCAGCTCTCAACTCTCAGCTCTCAACTTTCTGCCTTCCCCGCGCCCTTCGCGCGCACATCGGCGTTTCTCACCCACCCGACGTTCAACCGCTACCACACCGAGCACGAGATGCTCCGCTACATCAAGCGGCTCGAGGCCAAAGACCTTTCGCTCTGCCACTCGATGATCTCGCTCGGCTCGTGCACGATGAAGCTCAACTCCACGAGTGAGATGTTTCCGGTCTCATGGCCCGAATTCGGCAAACTCCACCCCTTCGCGCCGCCCGAACAGACCCGCGGCTACGCCAAGCTTTTCAAAAATCTTGAGGCCTGGCTGTCCGATATCACCGGTTTTGCCGGCGTTTCGCTTCAGCCCAATGCCGGATCCCAAGGTGAATACGCCGGCCTGCTCGTCATCCGCGCCTACCACGAGGCGCGCGGCCAAGGCCACCGCCACATCTGCCTGATTCCGACCAGTGCCCACGGCACCAACCCCGCCAGCGCCGCGATGTGCGGCTTCACCGTCGTGCCCGTCGCCTGCGATGCCCAGGGCAACATCGACGTTGCCGACCTCACCGCGAAAGCCACCGCGCACTCCGACGATCTCGCCGCGCTCATGATCACCTACCCGTCGACGCACGGCGTCTTCGAGTCCGCGATCAAAGACATCTGCGCCACGATCCACGCGCACGGCGGCCAAGTCTACATGGACGGGGCCAACATGAACGCCCAAGTCGGCCTCACCTCCCCCGGCCACATCGGCGCCGACGTCTGCCACCTCAATCTGCACAAAACATTTTGCATTCCCCACGGCGGCGGCGGCCCCGGCATGGGCCCCATCGGCGTCGCGGCACACCTCGTGCCCTTCCTCCCGGGCCACGTCGTTTCGCCTCCCCACACTCAGGGCTCAGCTCTCGGCTCTCAACGCATCGGCGCCGTCTCCGCAGCGCCGTATGGCTCCGCCAGCATCCTCGTCATTTCCTGGATGTATATCCGCATGATGGGCCCCGACGGCCTCACCGAAGCGACGAAGCACGCCATCCTCAAAGCCAACTACATGGCCAAACGCCTAGAGAAATTCTTCCCCGTGCTTTACCGCGGCAACGCCGGCCTCATCGCCCACGAGTGCATCATCGATCTCCGCGCCTGGAAAAAATCCGGCATCGAGGTTGAAGACGCCGCCAAGCGTCTCATGGACTACGGCTATCACGCGCCGACGATGTCGTTCCCCGTCCCCGGCACCTTTATGATCGAGCCCACCGAGAGCGAAGCCCAATGCGAGCTCGACCGCTTCTGCGACGCGATGATCTCGATCCACGGCGAGATGCAGGCCGTGGTGAACGGCGAGTCCGACAAAACCAACAACCCGCTCAAGCACGCCCCGCACACGGCCAATGTGGTTTGCGGCGACGAGTGGGATCGACCCTACTCCCGCGAACTGGCCGCCTTCCCCAGCGCCTTCGCCCGCCAAGCCAAATTCTGGCCGAGCGTTGGCCGCGTGGACAACGTCTACGGCGACCGCAACCTCGTCTGCAGTTGCATCGGCATGGAAGCCTACGCCGAGGCGAAAGCATAAGGACCTCCCGCGACATTCATCTGCCATCGCCGTTCGCACACCCGTCTTGACCAAGGTGTAACCGGTGACACCTTGGCCGCGATGAAGACCATCTCGATCAAACAGCTCCACGCTGAGACGGGGCGCTGGGTCCGGACCGCCAAGAAACAGACTCTCATCGTCACCGACCGTGGCGAAGAAATCGCCGAACTTCGCCCGCTCGCGACTCCCGCCCGGCCACGCGCGGCGCTGGACCCCGCCGCGCGCCTCGCGTGGATGCCCGTCAGTCCGGCCGACTCTACCGCGTTCATATCCGAGGACCGCGGCAGCCGATGACCTACTGGGACACATCCTATTTGGCGAAACTCTACCTGCGCGAAGCCGGCACCGATGCCGTGCTCCGTGCCTTCGCCGATCAAGGCGACTTCGCTTGCGGCGAACACGGCCGGCTCGAATTGATGGCGACGTTTCGGCGCAACCAACGCGAAGGCATCCTCACCGCCGCTCAGTTGAAAATGATCTGGGCTAAACACGAGCAAGACGTGACCGAGGGATTGATCCACTATCTCCCTCTGCCCTCCCAGCTGATTAAAGACGCTTGCGCCACCCTAACACGTCTCCCGCCCACCGTCTTACTTCGCGCCGCCGACGCTCTCCACCTTGCCTGCGCCGCCGACGCCGGCCTCAAAGCAATCTACAGCCACGACCGCCACCTCCTCGCCGCCGCACCCCACTTCGGCCTCAAAGGCATCGACCTCATTTCCTCAGCATCCTTATGAAAATCATCCGCCACCTCACCCCGGCCGGCCCCGCCTACGCCTCGCTCCAAGCCGACGGCTCAGCCCGCGCAGTCACCGGCGATATCTTCGGCGACTTCCACGTCACGGAACACGTTGTCGTCCCCGGCAAACTTCTCGCCCCGATCGAGCCCGTCTACCTGCCGTGCATCGGCCTCAATTACAAAAAGCACGCCGCCGAGAGCAACAGCCCGCTCCCGCCCCACCCCGTGCTCTTCGTCAAGAATCCCGCCAACACCCAAAACCCCGGCGATCCGATCGAGCTCCCACAAAAGCTCCCCAGCGTCTCCGTCGACTACGAGTGCGAGCTCGCCGTGATCATCGGCCGGCGTTGCAAGAACGTCTCCCGCGCCACCGCCCTCGACTATGTGCTCGGCTACACCTGCGCCAACGATGTCTCCGCGCGCGACTGGCAACGCAACGCCGGCGGCGGTCAATGGTGCCGGGGCAAGAGCTTCGACACCTTCGCCCCGCTCGGCCCGGTCCTCGTTACGCGTGACGAGATTCCAAATCCGAACGCCCTGCGCATTCGCACGGTTCTCAACGGCGAGACGATGCAAGACTGGAGTACCGACGATATGATCTTCGATGTACCCGCGATCATCGAATTCCTCAGCGCCAGCACCACCCTCCTGCCGGGCACCGTGATTCTCACCGGCACACCGCACGGTGTCGGCTTCGCCCGCAACCCGCCCGTCTTCCTTAAAGCGGGCGACACCGTGAGCATCGAAATCGAAAAAATCGGCACCCTCACCAACCCCGTCATCAACGAGCCCGTCTGATCGCTTTGTCTTTCGCCTCGCCCTTCTTCCGCCCCGAAACATTACCTTCTTCTGTTTTTACTCCTCCCCATGAAAGCTCCCCTCCCCCGCCGCACCTTCCTCAAAACCGTCGGCACCGCCGGCCTCGTTTTCCCTTTCATCTCCCGCAGCCTTCTCGCCGCCCAGCCGAGCAAGATTCTCCGCCACGTCAGCTTCGGCGCCTCCGGCATGGCGTGGTCCGACATCCAGGCGATCGCCAGCAATCCCTTCGTGCAGCTCGTCGCCGTCGCCGATGTCGATCTGGGCCGTGTCGCCGACGTGAAGACCCGCTTTCCCGAGGTGCGCGTTTACCAGGACTGGCGCCAGCTCCTCGAAAAAGAGGCCAACAACTTCGACTCCTGCAACGTCTCCACGCCCGATCATATGCACGCGCCCATCGCCTACTCCGCGATGCAGCTCGGCAAACACGTCTACTGCCAAAAGCCCCTCGCCCACGACATCCACGAGACGCGCGTCCTCACCGAGCTCGCCCGCGAAAAGAAACTCATCACCCAGATGGGCATCCAGATTCACTCGCAGAAGGTTTACCGCCAAGCCGTCGCCATCGTGCAGAGCGGCGCCATCGGCAAAGTGAAGGAGGTCCACACTTGGAGCAGCAAGAAGTGGGGCGATCTCGGCGCCCCGCCGGCCCCGACGACGCCACCGTCGGCCGATTTCAACTGGGACCTCTGGCTCGGCAACGCCTCCACCCGGCCCTACGTGCCCGGTCACTACCACCCCAATAACTGGCGCAAGCGCCTAGACTTCGGCACCGGCACGTTCGGCGATATGGGGTGCCATATTTTTGACCCGGTCTTCGAAGCCCTCGCCCTCACCGCCCCGATCACCGTGCGCTCCGATGGGCCCGCGCCCGATGCGTGGAACTGGTCGACCGATGCCATCATCCGCTACGTTTTCCCCGGCACGAAATTCACCGCCGAAAAAACCGTCGCCGTCACTTGGTACGACGGCGACCAACGCCCGCCCGCCGAGATCCGCGCCCTCGTCGCTTCGACCAAAGCCCTGACCACGACCACGGTCGACGACGTCGGCCGCCCCGGCCAAGCCAAGCGCCAAGCCGAACCCGACCAGGGTTCGATCATCATCGGCACCGAGGGCGTGTTGCTCGTCCCCCACATCGCGACGCCGAAACTTTTCCCCGAAGTGAAGTTTGCCGATTACAAGATCCCCGAGATCGCCGGCTCGCATCACTGGAGCGATTGGGCCGAAGCCATCGTCGGCGGTCCCGCCAAACCGCTCGCGCCTTTCGACTACTCCGGCCCGCTCACCGAAGCCGTGCTGCTCGGCAGCGTCGCCGTGCGCTTCCCGCAGACCAACCTCAAATGGAACGCCGCCAAGCTCCAGTTCGAGAACGAAAAAGCGGCCAACACCCACGTCCGCCGCACGTATCGCAAGGGCTGGGAAATCGCCGGGTTGTAGGGCGCCAACGGCGGTTCTTCGGATCGCCGCGAGCGGGAGCAAGTGGCGCGTTTATCTAAAATCGCGCCACTTTATTCACTATGCCGCCTTCGTTTCCTTCCACGCAGCTCGACGCCTTGGTCAGCTTCCTTTCCCGGCAGCCGTCGGGCGCCGCCGTGGATGCGATTCACCTGTCGCTCAAGCCGTTGCCGCCGCGCCGGAGCGTGCAGCGTTGGCTGGCGTTACTCGTTGCCTCAGGTCGCATCGTGCCGGTCGGCGAGGGCCGCGGCCGCCGTTATCTCGTGGCCGAGTATGATCGCATCCGGCTGTCTCCAGCCGCTCGGCAAACCCAAAAACTCGTCATGCTACCGCTCACCCGCCGCAAGCCGGTGGGCTACGTGTTTTCTTTTCTCGACGGCTACCGGCCCAACGTGTCCGCGTATCTTTCGACGGCGCTTCGGAAAAAACTCGCTGCGCTCGGTCGCACGACGGGCGAGTAGTTGCCCGCCGGCACGCACCTGCGCAAGGTGATGGACCGGCTGCTGATCGACCTGTCGTGGAATTCTAGCCGGCTCGAGGGCAACACTTACTCGTTACTGGAAACGCAGCGGTTGCTCGAAGCGGGCGAGGCCGCCGTCGGTCGCGCCGCTCACGAGACCCAGATGATCCTCAATCACAAGGCCGCGATCGAGCTGCTCGCGGAGCACGCGAGCGCCATCGGTTTCAACCGCTACACGCTTTGCAATCTCCACGCGTTGCTGTCGGAAAACCTGCTGCCCGAGGCGGCCGCCGGCGGACGGCTGCGCACCCAAGCGGTCGGCATCAGCGCTTCGGTATATCATCCGCCCGAGGCGTCGTCGCTCATCGAGGAATACTTTGACCAGATCCTCGCCACCGCCGCCGCGATCCACGATCCGTTCGAGCAGGCGTTTTTCGCGATGGTGCAGCTGCCCTACCTCCAACCGTTCGAGGATGTGAACAAGTGCGTGTCGCGGCTGGCCGCCAACATCCCGCTGGTGCAGCACAATCTCGGGCCGTTGTCCTTCGTCGATGTCCCGCAGGCCGACTACAGGCACGCAATCCTCGGTGTCTACGAGCTGAACCGCGTGGACTATCTACGTGATGTCTTCGAGTGGGCATATGAGCGTTCGTGCGCGCGTGACGCCGCCGTGCGGCAAGTGCTGGGCGAGCCGGACGAGTTTAGGCTACGGCACCGCGACCGGCTGAAGCAGGTCGTGGGAGACGTCGTGCGCCAGGGCTTGGACAAGCCGGCCGCCTCCGCCTTCATCCGGCGCGAGGTCGCCAAATTGCCCAAGCCCGGCGAGCGCGCCCACTTTGCCACCCTCGCCGAGACCGAGCTCACGAGCCTGCACGAGGGCAACTTCGCGCGCTACCGCGCGCGCCCCGACGAGTTTACCGCGTGGCAGAAAACCTGGCGTTAAGGCCCGCGCCCGGACCCCATCCCGCCTCGCTCCTTTCGCGGCTCCGAACGTAATCGACTAATAACGGCTCTGACGAGGTGCGTTACCTCAAGGTCGCCGATAACCCCGCCGTCGATTATTTCTACTATCCCGACTCCAACCAATCCGGCCGGTAGGAGCGGCTTTACGCCACGATTCCGCCGATCCGACGCGGCGTAGTAAAGCCGCGCCTACAGGCGACGAAGCCTCACCAGCCCGCGCCCTTGATCCTCGTCTTCACGCGCAGAAGCATGTTGTTCGCGGTGATGTAAAGCGTGCTGCCGTCGTCGCCCCAGCCGCAGTTCGCCGTGGGCACGCCCGTCGCGAGTGTGCCGAGATGCTTGCCCGTCGGCGAAATCACCAGCACCCCGCCGGGACCCGTCGCCCAGAGATTTCCAGCGCGATCGATCTTCAATCCGTCGCACGAGCCTTTGCCGCCGGCGGTCTTGAGCGCGAGCGCATCGAAGAATACCCGCTCGCCCGCGATCCCGCCGTCCGCCGTCACATCGTAAACCATGATCCGCGGCGCCTTGCCGTCGCTCACCGCGACATAGAGCACCTTCTCGTCGGGCGAGAAGGCGATGCCGTTGGGAAAATTAATACTCTTCGTCAGCAGCGTGACTTTGCCGTCCAGGGTGAGACGATATACGCCGTTAAACGGCAGTTCCTTCAGCGGCGAATCATTCCCTTTCTCCAAACCGTAGGAGGGATCTGTAAAATAAATGTCGCCGTTCCGCCGCAGAGCGAGGTCGTTGGGGCTGTTGAAACGCTTGCCATCAAAACGAGTCGCGAGCGGCGTAAACTTGCCGTTCTCATAGCGCGACACCTGCCGTTCGCCGTGCTGGCAGAGCAGCAATTTGCCCTTCAGGTCGAGCGCGAGGCCGTTGCTGCCCTGCTCGCGAAATCCCGGCGTTGGATTGAGCAGCCCGCTCGGCTTCAAAAACACCTCGGCGGCGGTCATGCCTTCCTTCCAGCGAAACGCGATGTTTTGCGGCACATCCGAAAATACCACCGCTCCCTCATACCAAACCGGTCCCTCGGACCACTTAAAACCTTCGGCGAGTTTTTCGAGTTTCGCGTCGACCGCGATCAGCGCATCGAACGCGGGATCGAGCCGCTCAATCGTTCCCACGGTTGGCAGCGGACTGGTCGCAGCGGCAAACACCGCGAAGGGAAACACCGCAAGAAAGCAGAGGAAGTTTTTCATAGGGTGTCTCGGGTTTAGGCACCGCTTTCACCGCTTCAATCCCCAACTGCGCGCCCTCCCGCAACCCGGTTCACAGCGCCGGCGGCGGCCTCTTCTTTTTCCCTTTCTCCCGACCCGGCCCGCCGCCCGGCGGCGGACCTTTGCGGGCGAAACTGGCATCCGCTGTGCCTTTCAACATGCGCGGGATAAACGGATAGTCCGCTGTGAGCACATAGTGATAAATCCCCTGCGGAAACTCCGGCGTGACGGCCCGACAATCCTCTGGCCACCGCCCCGCGCGGCCGGTTAATTTCCGCGCATCTCAATTCAATGAACTACTCCACGCACATCGCGAACCCGGATGTCATTTTGGTCGGCAGCGGCGTCATGTCCGCCAACCTCGCCGCGCTACTGAAGCGTCTCCAGCCGACCCTCAAAATCCAGGTCTACGAAGTCACCTCCGACCTCGCTCAAGAAAGCTCCCACGGCTGGAACAACGCCGGCACCGGCCACGCCGGCATCTGCGAACTCAGCTACACCCCTCACCGCGAGCCCGACGGCACCGTCAACGTCGCCAACGCCATCAAGATCTTCGAGCAGTTCGAGCGCACGAAACAGTTTTGGAGCTACGCCCTCGCCTCCGGCATGATCGACCGGCCCACCGAGTTCATTAACCCGGTGCAACACCTCAGCTTCGTCCACGGCCAGGACCAGGTCGCCTACCTGAAAGCCCGCCACGCCGGTCTCGCCGCGCATCATTTTTTCAAGGGCATCGAGTTCAGCACCGACCGCACCACCATCGGYAAGTGGGCCCCGCTCCTCACCGAGGGCCGCGCCGAAGGCCCCATCGCCGCCACCAAAATGGACAGCGGCACCGACGTGAATTTCGGCAACCTCTCCCGCAAACTCCTTGGCTGGCTCGCCCGCCAAGAAGGCTGCGGCATCGCCGACAACCACCGCGTCGTCGATCTCACAAAAACCTCCACGGGCTGGGATGTGAAGATCAAGGACCTCACGACCGGGAACGTCCGCCAGAACACCGCGAAGTTCGTCTTCGTCGGCGCCGGCGGCGGGAGTCTTCACCTCCTCCAGAAATCAGGTATCGCCGAAGCGCGCGGCCTCGGCGGCTTCCCCATCGGCGGCCAATGGCTCGTCTGCGAAAACCCCGAGATCGTCGCCCGCCACCAGGCCAAAGTCTACGGGCAGAACCTCGACACCGCGCCCACCATGGCCGTGCCGCACCTCGACTCCCGCCTGCTCGACGGCAAAAAAACCCTGCTCTTCGGCCCGTTCGCCGCGTGGACGACAAAATTCCTCCACCGCAAAGGCAGCGTTCTCGACCTCCCCGGCTCCGTGAAGCCGCACAATCTCGCCACGCTCCTCAAGATCGGCGCGAGCAACCTCGGCCTCGTGCGCTACCTCGTGCAACAGGGCACCCAGAGCATGGCCGACCGCATGAAGGTGCTCCATATCTTCTATCCCGCCGCCAAAGCCTCCGACTGGAAACTCATCGACGCCGGCATTCGCGTGCAGGCGATCAAGAAAACCGACGGCGAGGCCGGCATCGTCCACTATGGCACCGAGGTCATTACCAATCCCGAGCGCACGATCTCCGCCCTCCTCGGCGCATCGCCCGGCGCATCGGTCTGCGTTCACATCGTCCTTGATGTCATCAAGCAGTGCTTCCCCGAACTCGTCGCCTCCCCCGACGGCCAAGCGCGCCTCAAGGAAATGATCCCCACCCACGACGTGGACATCAAACTCCCCGAGAACGCCGCCTTCTTCAAAACCCACAGCGACAAAGCCGAAAAAATCCTCGGCCTCGTTTAATTATTTCGCCCACGGACCACACGGAAAACACGGAAGAAAATCTATTCCGATTTCCGTGTCTTCCGTGTGGTCCGTGGGCACTCTCCGATCCCCCTAACATGTCTTCCACGATCTATACCGCCGCCGTCGACTTCGGCGCCACCAGCGGCCGCGTCATTCTCGGCGCTTGGTCCAAAAACAAGCTCACGCTCAACGAAGTCCACCGCTTCCCCAACACCTTCCGCACCCTCGCCGGCCACGACTACTGGGACCTCGGCACGCTCTGGCACGAAGCGCAGACCGGCCTGCGCAAAGCCGTCGCCGCCCTCCCCCGCGGCGCGAAACTCTCGTCCGTCGGCGTCGACGTCTGGGGCGTCGACTTCGCCCTCGTCAACGACGCTGGCCGCCTCGTCTTCCCCGTCCACGCTTACCGCGACGCCCGCTCCCAGCCCGGCCTCAAGCGCCTCGCCAACACCCGCGCCGCCCTCGCCCGCGTCTACGCCGCCACCGGCATACCCAACGTCTTCTACAACTCCTCGCTCCACCTCGAGGAGACCGTCGCCTCCTGCCCCGCCATCACCGACCTCGCGACGCGATGCCTCTTACTTCCCGACTATTTTAATTTTCTCCTCTCCGGCCGCATGGAGAACGAGCTCACCGTCGCCAGCACGAGCCAACTCCTCGACGTGCACTCGACCGACTGGTCGCCCGCCGCGCTCAAACACTTCCGCCTCCCGCCGCAGTGGTTTTCCAAGCCGATCAAATCCGGCACACGCCTCGGCGCAGTGAAAAACTTCCCCGAGCTCGCCGGTGTGCAAGTCGTCGCTGTCCCCGGCCACGACACGGCCGCCGCCTACTACGCGATGCCCGCCGCGCCCGACGGCACCGACCTCTTCCTCAGCTCCGGCACCTGGTCGCTCGTGGGCTTCGAAAGCGACAAGCCCATCCTCGGCGCCGAGGCCCTCGCCGCCCGCATCTCCAACGAGCGCATCGGCGACGGCCGCTACCGCCCCCTCACTAACGTCATCGGCCTCTGGCTCCTCGAAGGCACAATGAAAGACTTCGCTTCGCGTCCGACCGACGACCGCGCTTGGGCCGCTCTCATCACTGCTGCCGAAACGCTCCCCGCGCCCGCCGCCCTACTTGACGTCACCGACCCCGCGTTCACCAACCCCGCGTCGATGAAAGCCGCGATCGATTCGCAACTGAAGCGCCGCAAACTCGCCGCGCCCAAAACCCTCGCCGCCTACACCCGCCTCATCTGCGACTCCCTCGGCCGCGGCCACGCCGACGCAATGCGCGCCTTCGAGAAAATGGCCGGCAAAAAATTCAAACGCATCTTGATCGTCGGCGGCGGCTCTAAAAACCGCCTCCTCTGCCAAGCCACCGCCGACGCCGCCGGCATCCCGGTCGTGAGCTTCGCCCTCGAAGGCACCGCCGTCGGCAACATCGCAAGCCAGCTCATCGCCCTCCGCGCTGTGAAAGACCTCCCCACCTTCCGCCGTCACCTCGGCGCCGGCCTCAAGCAGAAGGTCTACGCACCGCGAACCTGACGGACGGGCGACTTCCCAGTCGCCCCCAAACGCACGCAGAACGGCGGTTAGGAAACCGCCGCTCCGGCCTCGCCTGCTTCCTTACTTTGAACTAACCACGCGCCGCGCAGTTGGCCCACTCAGCGCAGGAACGCCTCGTGCAGGCCGCCGTCGACAGTGACGATCTGGCCGGTGGTCTTGCTCAGGCGTTGCGATACGAGGAGGAAATACGCCTCGGCTTGGTCGGCCGGGGTGATCGGGGCCTTCGTGAGCGTGCGGTCGGCATAAAACTGCGCGAGCTTCGTAACGAGCGACTCCGTCGCCTCGTCGTCTTTGTAGGGAATCGCGTATTTCGCGAGCGAACCGATTACGCGGTCGCGCGGGAACATCGCCGAGCCTTGCACCACCGTCGCGGGCGCGACGCCATTCACGCGCACGAGCGGCGCAAGTTCGATCGCGAGTTCGCGCACGAGGTGGTTGCCGGCGGCCTTCGACACGTCGTAGGCCAAGGAGCCTTTTTTCGCAACGGCGGCGTTAGCCGAGGTCGTGAGAACGAGCTGGCCCTTGAGGCCTTGCTCTTTCCAGGTCTTGAACGCCTCGTCGCCGACGAGGTAACTGCCCGTGACGTTGATGCTGAAGGTGAGTGCCCACTTGTCGTCGGGGATGTGGCCCGTGGTGTCGCTCGGCACGAAAATGCCGGCGGTCACGCAGATCGAGTCGAAGCCGCCGTAGGCGAGCGCGACGTCGTCGAGCATTTTGCGGATGCTGGCGCGATCCGTGATGTTGGCCGCGAGGCCGAGGGCCGGGCCGCAGGAGGAAAGTCCGGTACCGGCGACGCCGATGCCGAGGCCATATTTGTCGGTGATCTCTTTGGCGGTCGCCTGCGCCGTCTCGACCTTCATATCGACGCACACGATGTGCGCGCCTTCTTTCACGAGGCGGTGCGCGGTCTCTTTGCCGATGCCGGAACCGGCGCCGATGACAACGATGACCTGCCGCGCGAGTTCTTTCTCGGCGGGCATGCGCTTCAATTTCGCCTCTTCGAGGAGCCAGTATTCGATGTCGAACGCCTCCTGCTGCGGGAGGGAAATGTAGGTGTCGATCGCCTCGGCGCCGCGCATGACTTCGACGGCGCAATTGTAGAACTCGGCGGTGACGCGGCTCTCAGATTTATCTTTGCCCCACGCAATCAGGCCAACGCCGGGGATAAGCACCACGGTAGGATTCGGGTCGCGCATCGCGGGCGAGTTAGCGTGTTTGCACTTCGCGTAGTAAGAAGCGTAGTCGGCGCGGTAGGCTTCGAGACCGGCGGCGAGTTTCTTCTTCAACGTCGCGGCGTCCTCGGCCTGCGGATTCCAGTCCACGTAGAGCGGCTTGATCTTGGTGCGGAGGAAATGGTCAGGGCAGCTCGTGCCGAGTTCGGCGAGACGGGCGGCGTCTTTCGAGTTCACGAAGCGCAGGATCTTCTCGTCGTCCTGCACCGTGCCGATGAAGCGCTTGGCTTTGGAAACCTGGCCGCGGAACCACGGGAGAATCGCGGCAAACGTCGCGCGGCGCTGATCGGGCGCGAGTGTGGCGTATTTCGCACCGCCGAAGGCCGCGGCGTCGCCGCCCTTGGCCTGATACTTCGCATCGATGAAGGCCGAAGCTTTCTCGATGCAGTCGAGCGTGTAGGTGTAGCAGCCCTTTTCGTCATTGGCCCAGGAGATGAAACCATGCTGGCCCATCATGATGGACTTCACGGTCGGCTGTTTCTGGACGATGGCCTGCATCGCGAGGCCGAGTTCGAAGCCGGGGCGCATCCACGGCACGTAGGCCATCTCGCCGCCGAAGATTTCCTGCGTGAGTTTTTCGCAATTCTTCGAGGCCGCGATCGCGATGATCGCGTTCGGGTGCATGTGGTCGACGAACTTGGCCGGCAGAAAACTGTGCAGCGGCGTGTCGATCGACGAGGCGCGCGGGTTGAGGTTGAACGTCGCGTGGGCCTGCATCCCAACCATGTCATCCTCGGCGGGAGCCTTCAGGCCCTTGTCGGGCCGCGCGGCGTAGAGCTGCTGCATATCGAGCAACTTTTGCTGATAGAGGGACGAAAAATTCTCGCGGGTGCTCGTGCGCAGGTCGCCGCCAGAGCCTTTGACCCAAAGCACTTCGGTCGCCGCGCCGGTGAGCGGATCTTTCTCGACGATCTTGGAGGAGGTATTGCCGCCGCCGGTGTTCGTGATGCGTTGGTCGCCGCCAAGAATGTTGGAGCGATAGACCAAGCGGCCGACAGGATCGAGGGCGGCGGCTTTGGCGTCGTCCCAAGAGAAATTAACGAATTTGTAGGATTTCATAGAGTTTATGTTTTTTGGAAATCAACGGAGCCCGAGCATTTTTTCCCGGTAGAGTTCATCGGGCCGACCGGCGATGCGGGCGGCGACCGCCGCCGACAAGAACTGCGGCGAACCCAGCGCGACTGCACCCGCAAAAATCTCGGCCGCCTTCACTGCCATCAACGTCGCCGCCATCACCGCTTCGGGAGTCGCGCCGAGCGCGATGAGCCCATGGTTTTCGAGCACGATCACGCGGGGCGCACGAGCGAGACGCTGCACGAAAGCGAGCACGGCGCGGCGAATCGCTTGCGCGAGCTTCAGACCGGGATCGACGTAGGGCACAAAAACAAACTCCGTCCCGCAGCACACGATCTCGTCCGGGCACATCCGGCGCGTGGCAAAGGTCCGCGCATGTTTCGTGCACAGGATGGCGTTGACCGCGACCGGATGCGTGTGACCGACGAAGTTCACGCCCGGGAGAGTAAGGAGCCACGCGTGAAACATCGCCTCTACCGAGGGTTTTTTACTCGCCGGATCCACGCGCGCGGCCAGCAAGCGGTCATCCACCGCCGAGTCTGCCAAACCCCTGGCATCGAGCAGCGAGACGAGTGGCTCAAAGCGACAGGCCGTAACTCCGCTTGCCGACAGCGAAGCCAAATTCGAACCGCTCGCCTTCACGATAAACGAGTCGGCCGAGATCCGCGCCGAGGTGTTGCCCTCGCCCAAAATCGCAAGTTTACGGTCTTCGCGTCCGAGGTTGTGCGACAACGCCAACAACCGTTCCAGCGGAGCGGGATCGGCGGGTGATGCAACACGTTTGGCCATGAGAACCGCTAGCCAAATGAGAGATTCTGATAGATTCCACCAAAATCTCTCATCTAGGCAAAAACCCGCCAACCAAGCTTACAATACCACGTTGTCGATCAGCCGGATCTCGTCGATCCACGCCGAGATCGCCAGCATGCTCTTGCCCGGCACGACCTCACGCATCGTCTCCATCGTGAGCCCGTCCACGATCGCGACGTAGATGACGCGGACCCGGCGATGTTGGCCCAAAATATGGGTCGCCTCGGCGATGAGGCGGTCCGGACTGCGCACGCCGCCGTCGGCCATTTCCTTGGCCCGTTTCAGCGCCTTGCTGAAAGCGAGGGCTTCCTGCCGCTGGCTGGTTGTAAAATCGCGGTTGCGCACGCCCCACGCGAGGCCGTCGGCATCGCGCACGGTCGGGACCAATATCACCTCCACCCCAAAACTGAGTTCGTCCGCCATCTTCCGCACCACGGCCGCCCGCTGCGCCGACTTTTGACCGAAGAAGACAAAATTCGGCCGCATGATGTTGAACAGCTTCGCCATCACCGTCGTCACCCCGCGGAAATGCCCGGGCCGCGACGCTCCGCAAAGGGGTTTGCTCGTCCCTTCTTCACTCACGAACGATGCATGCCCGCGGGGGAACATCACCCCCAGTGGTGGCGCAAAAACAAACGGCACCCCGGCCGCTTCACACATCGCCAGATCCTCGACCGGTGAGCGCGGGTATCGCTCCACCAATTCACTCGGTCCGAATTGCAGCGGATTCAGGAACATCGACACCACCACGACGTCCGCCTTGGCCGTGGCCGCCCGGATCAGCGCCTCCTGCCCCGCGTGCAACGCCCCCATCGTCGGGACCAGCGCCACCGTCTTGCCGGCCGCACGGAGTTCCGCCGTCACTGCGCTCATCTCGGCTACTGATTCGATCTTTTTCATGGGTGGTTGTTCGATATCGTTTGGGGGCAACGTCGGGCTTGAACAAACCGCGCCCGCCGCGTTTGTTCAAGTTTTTCGCCGATCACCGGCCACCTTTCTCATCCCTTTAACCCCACATAACCGCTCCCTCATGATCCGCATCAACGAAAACTACACCAAGCTCAAGGCCTCCTATTTGTTCGCCGACATCGCCAAGCGCGTCGGCGCCTACGTCACCGCCAACCCCCAAAAACCAGTCATCCGCCTCGGGATCGGCGATGTCACCGAGCCCCTCCCCGCCGTCTGCACCGCCGCACTCCACGCCGCGACCGATGAGATGGCCGTGCGCGCCACTTTCAAAGGTTACGGCCCCGAGCAGGGCTACGCCTTCCTCCGCGAAGCCGTCGCCCAGCACGACTACGCCGCCCGGGGCTGCGCCATCGATGCCGACGAAATCTTCATCTCCGACGGGTCAAAATGCGACTGTGGTAACATCCAAGAAATCTTCGCCACCGAGGGATTGAAACTCGCGATTCCCGATCCCGTTTATCCCGTTTACATCGACACCAACGTTATGGCCGGCCGCACCGGGCCCAACGTCGAGGGCCGCTACGCCGGCATCACCTACCTCGACTGCACCCCCGCCAACGGCTACGTGCCTGCGATTCCGTCCGCCGCGACCGATCTCATCTACCTCTGCTTCCCCAACAATCCCACCGGTGCCGTCGCCACCCGCGAGCAACTCGTCGCTTGGATCGCTTACGCGAAGGCCAACAAGGCCATCATCCTCTTCGACTCCGCCTACGAGGCCTACATCCGCGATCCCGCCATCCCGCACTCGATTTACGAGATTCCCGGCGCCCGCGAGGTCGCCATTGAATTCCGCAGTTTCTCCAAAACCGCCGGCTTCACCGGCACACGTTGCGCCTACACCGTCGTGCCGAAATCGCTGCTCGCCTACGATCTCGCCGGCCAGACGCATTCGGTGCACGCCCTTTGGAACCGCCGCCACACGACAAAATTCAACGGCGTGGCCTATCCGATCCAAAAGGCCGCCGCCGCCATTTACACCCCCGAGGGCAAAGCGCAGGTGAAGGCCATGACCGACTTCTACCTCGCCAACGCCGCGCTCATCCGCACCGCGGTAAAAAATCTCGGCCTCAGCTGCGTCGGCGGCGACAACGCCCCCTACATCTGGGTCAACACCGGTCGCGATTCTTGGGAGTTCTTCGATCTGCTGCTAAACAACGCCCAAGTCGTCTGCACACCCGGTGCTGGCTTCGGCAAGTGCGGCGAGGGCCACGTGCGCATCAGCGCGTTCAACTCCCGGGCCAACGTCGAATCCGCCCTCCAGCGCATCGCCGCCGCCCTGAAGTGATCGGAACGTAGGGCAGGGTCTCCGACCCGCCCTCCGCGCCCGCGCTTGAGCCGACCCGCTTAACTCACCGGTCGGCCTTTTCGTTTCAGCACCAAACAGTCGCTCACATCTCCGTCCCGCCGCCAGCCGGAGTCCCCACCGGATCTAGCCGCATGCGGTCATGCACCCAGAACCGCGCCACCACCAAAAAACCCCCGCGCAGATCGCAGCTCCACTCCGTATCGAGCAGCGAAATTTTTGTCGGCGGCCCCGGTGTCGCACGCCGCTGATCGGAGATCGCGCGCCATGCCTGCAACGTTTGGCGCCGCGCCGCCAAAAACGCCGACTCGATCGAGGTAAAAATCCCGCAGTCCTTCACCTCCTGAGTCAGTCGTCCCGCCTCATCTGTCTTCAAACTAAAGCGTTCCGCGGGAAATTCCTCGGGGAACGCCCTGTTTATAAATTTAGCAAGGATTAGAAGCTGCCTCCACCCCAAGCCGCCGTGAACCCTCATCCAAAATAAAAACCCGGCCGGCCCAAACGCCCGCTCGCTCTACGGCTTCGCCGGCAGGGCCGCCACGACTTCCTGACTCAGCGCCGCCACCGCGTTGCTCAATTCCGCCGCCAAGCGGCCAAAATCCTTGCCGTCCCAAGCCGCTTCCCGGGCGACAAACCGCTTGCGCGCCACGACCTCGCCCGCCGCTCCGCTCGTCGTGATTTCCAGCATCGCGGTGAAGCTCACGGAGGCCTTGCCTCCACCCGCCGGGTCCACGCCTTCGCAGCGGATCACCCGCACGCTCACATCGTAATCCCGCGGTTCGTCGAACGGAAACGGCTGCACAAACACCCGGCCCACTGCGGGCGCCGCCAGCAATTGACCGCGCAACGAACTCAAAATCTCCCGCTCAAGCGGATCGCCCCAGCGCGCCTCGTCGGGAAAGCGCACTTCGTTTTCGCCCGTACGCACGACCAACGAACCTTTCTTCAAATAAGACGCAACTTCCACATTTCGCAGGCCGAGGCGCAGCACTCCCGTCACCGGTTGCACGCCCACCGCCCCCAACGCTGGCCCCGCAAGGACGTAATAACGGGTCGAATCCGGGGTGGGCGACGGAATGAGATTACAGCCCGCGGCGAAGAGCATCACCGCAACCAGTCCGCTCCCGATCGCGCCTCGTGCGGTCAACCGGCCTGATGATGGAACAGCGTTCATTTTGGGTGGCAGGAGAGTCTCGTGGTTGCGTATCAAAAATTCGCCGGCGTTCAGCGCGGTGCCTTTTTCCCGGTGAACAGGGCGTTCGGATTGCGCTCAAGGAAATCCGCCAAACGCTGCACCGCATCCGCCGCCTCGGCCAGTTTGCCAAACGCCTCGCCCGCCCCTTCGCCCAGCCCTTGCTGCGCGTTGATAAAATTCCGCAGCGTGGTCGCCGTAGCGCTGAAATTCTGAAGCGTCGCCTGCGTCTGGGCGAGCGTCGCCTGCACGTCGGTTCCAGTCGTCGCCACCTGTCCGTCAAGCTTGGCCAACGTCGCCCTCAGATCGACCAACGTCGCGTTGAGCGTCACAAAAGTCTGCTTGATTTCGGGTGAGGCCACGAGCGTCTCAATCGCCGCCCCCGTGCGCTGCCACTGCGCGCTCACGCCCTTCAGGTCCAACCCGGCCACCTGCCTCCGCGAGTCGCCGAGCAACAACTTCAACTCGCCCGTCAAACCTTCGAAATCGATCCGCCTGACCTTGGAAAGAATCTCACTCGCGCTGGCTTGAAACTCCGAGATCGCCGAGGGCATCGCCGGCACGACCGCATACCTGACCTCGATCACTCGGTTGTCGGCCGGATGCTCCTTGGGGTTCACAAAATTGAGCTCCACGAACAGCAGCCCCGTCGCAAGCCCTTGCACGCCCAGCTGCGCGCGCAGCCCTTGGTCAATCAGGGCCTGCAATTCGCCCCGGTCCGACACGTCGATCACCGCGCCCGAGCTGTTCGTGAGTGTGTTGCGACTGAACTCGCACGTCACCACCACCAAGGAGCGATTTTTCGCCTGATCGTAGCGCACGACCAGTTCCGCCACGCGGCCCACCCGCACGCCGCGCAACTTCACCGGCGACCCCAGATCAAGGCCATGGATCGATTCGTCAAAATACACCACGAAGCGCTGCGGCTTGGAAAAGAGGTTCACCCCGCCAAACGCAAACAACGCGATCACGCCGAGCGCAAACGCACCCAACGCAAACGCTCCGACAACGGCTGGACTGACCTTGGTTTTCACGAAGAGGGTATTGGAAGATAAACAATTAAAAGGACAGCAGGAAGCGGCCCCGGTTTCACATCGCTCCCCGACCCGCGCTTTACCCGATGTTTCATAAGTGCGGAATCCTCCCTGTGCCGCGCGTAAGAAACTCCTTCACCCGTGGGTCGTTACTCGTCGTCGCCAGGGCTTTCGGGGCGCCTTCCGCCACAATCCCCTGCGCCTGCTTCTCCAGCATGATCACCCGGTCGGCGATATCGTAGATCGAGGCCAGTTCGTGCGACACCACCACGATCGTCGTGCCAAACAGCTCGCGGATTTCGACGATCAGCTCGTCCAACTTCCGCGAGGTCACCGGGTCCAAGCCCGCCGACGGTTCGTCAAAAAACAAGATGGCCGGATCCAGGGCCAGCGCCCGCGCCAATCCCGCGCGCTTCTTCATCCCGCCCGAAATCTCCGCCGGAAAATAGTCCTCATAACCGGCCAGCCCCACTTGCCCGAGCTTCAGCGCCGCCAGCTCCGCGATCTCACGGCGGTTGAGCGTCGTGTATTCTTCGAGCGGCAGCGCCACATTCTGCCGCAGCGTCAGCGAGCTCCAAAGCGCCCCGCTTTGAAAAAGTAGTCCGAAGTTTTTCTGCTGCGCCCGCCGCGTCGCTGCGTCCGCCGCCGAAAACGGTGCACCCAGAAACTTCACCTCGCCCTGCCTCGGCAGATTCAATCCCACCAGGTGCCGCAACAGCGTGCTCTTCCCACAGCCCGAGCCGCCGATGACAAAGAAAATCTCCCCGCGCGCCACGGTGAACGAGACGTCCTTCAAGATCACCGTGTCATCGTAGCCGCACTCCAGCCCCGTCACCTCGACGGCCGGACCTTGCAATTGGGATTCGTTCGTCGGCATGGGTCAGACGCCGAGAATGTTAAACGCCACCGCGAAAAACGTGTTCGACACGATGATCAGTAAAATCGCCGTCACCACCGCCGAGGTCGCCGCCCGACCCACGCCCATCGCACTCCGCTCCGCCTGCAAGCCCCGCAAGCAGCCCGAGAGCCCGATCAGCAAACCAAACGTCAGCGCCTTGAACAGCCCCGTGCCGATGTCCGACAAATCCACGATGCTCTGCGTCTCGATCCAATACGCCGCGGGCGGTATCTCCAGGACGATGGAGGCCACTACCATACCGCCCATGATGCCCACGCCGTTCGCATAGAGCGCGAGCAACGGCATCATCAGCCCCAGCGCCACGATCCGCGGCATCACCAAAAAATCCACCGGCGAAATCCCCAGCGCGGACAACGCATCGATTTCCTCATTCGCCTTCATGTTGCCGAGCGTCGCCGCAAACGCCGCCCCGGTGCGCCCGGCCAGCACGATCGCCGCCATCATCGGCCCCATCTCGCGCACCACCGCCAAACCCACCAGATCCGCCACATAAATGTCCGCTCCAAATTGCCGCAGCTGCACCGCCGCCTGATACGCCATGATCACACCCACGAGGAAACTGATCAGGCTCACGATCGGCAGCGACATCGCCCCGCACTGCTGCATCTCGTCGATGCAGTCTTTCCAACGAAACTTGTGCGGCAGCCGCACCAGCCGCGCCCCGCTGAGCACACACTCGCCGACGAATTGCATGATCTCCTTCGCCTTCGACCACGCGTCCACCGTCGCATTGCCCACCCCGGTCAGAAAACTATCCGTCCGGTCAAACGGCACACTCGAATTGTGCGACGCCGCCAACTGCCCCAACAGCGTCCGCACCTTCGCCGGCACCGCCGACACGTCGCAATAGGCACCGCTCGCCCGACACGCCTCTTGAATCTCGAAAACAAACAGCAACAGCGACGAATCCCATTTCTCCACCGCCTCCATCTGCACCTTCACCCGGGTCGGCGGGTTCGCGCCCACCAGTTCCGCCCAACTCCGCCTTGCGTCGGTGATCCGCCACACTCCGCTCAACGCCACCTCCAGCCCTTCCATGCCGGTCTGCACGGACACTCGCGGCGGAAGTTGCTCGGTTACGTCGGACATCTCCCCCCGTTGTAGCGCACGGCGGCCAAAGCCAAACCCTAAAAAAATCCGCGACGAAAATTTCCGTGCGTCCGGCCGCTCACCCCCGCCAATATTCCCTTTTTCATGCCGTTCCGCACCTTTCTCTTCGATCTCGATGGCACGCTCATCGACCACTTCGCCGCGATCCACCGCGCCTACGCCCACACCCTGCCCCAACTCGGCCTCCCCGCGCCCTCCCTCGCCCAAGTTCGCGCCGCAGTCGGCGGTGGCCTCGAAAACGCGATGCTCAACTTTGTCCGCCCCGACCAAGTCGCCGCCGCCGTTGCGATCTACCGCCCCTATTGGAACGCCACCATGCTCCAAGACGTGGCCGCCCTCACCGGCGCCGTTGATCTCCTGCGCGCGCTCCACGCCCGCGGTGCCCAGCTCGCGATCTTTACCAACAAACACGGCCCCTCCTCCCGCCTCATCGCCGATCACCTCGGCGTCACCCCGTTTCTCGCCGCCAACTTCGGCGCCCAAGACACCAGTTGGCTCAAGCCCGACCCCGCCTTCACCGCGCACGCCCTCGCCGCGCTCCACGCCGAAGCCGCGACCACGCTCATGGTCGGCGATTCGCCCTTCGATGTCCAAGCCGCCCTCAACGCCGGCTTCCCGTGTTGGGCCGTGGCCACCGGCACGCACACCGCCGCCGAACTCACCGCCGCCGGCGCCACCCGCGTCTTTTCCGACCTCCCCATGCTTCAAGCCGCCCTCAGCGAGCCTTAGAAGCGCACCCTTGTAGGAGCCCGCTTGCGGGCGATAGGGCGATCGACCACACCGCCCTCAGCGGCTGATCCCACGCACGCGAACGACTTCCAGCTTCAGCGCGCGCAACGACACCACGATGTCGCGCAAAAACGCCGCGAGCGCCGCGATCAGGCAAAGAATACTCGCGACGAAGATCACGACCATCTCGACCGCGCACTCCCGTGCCATCACCGCGTCGAGAAAAATCACCATCACGAGCGCGCAAGCGAGCAGCATGCTCAGTCCGGCGCACATCACCGCCCGTTGCACGAGCCGCGCCCGACGCCACAAAATATCCAGTTGCGACTCAAGGTGGACCCGCTCCTCGCTCGCATCCGACGCCGCCGTGCGCACCTGCCCCGCCAGCGCCCGTGTTCGGTCCACCACCCGCGCCATGCGATTGGTGAGAGTGATCATGAGCCCGCCGACGCCGCTCAACAAAATCACCGGCGTGATCGCCAATTGGATCACCTCCAAAAACGAACTGGGCGCGATCGATTGCATGAGCCGCAGCGTGGGGGCCGACGCGGTCCGCGCAACCCTCCGCTTTCCGCCCCCCTTGACGACCCCGTTCATGCCTACACCGTAGCTACATGACCAAGACCGCCAAACTCTTCTCCACCGGCGGCTCCCAAGCCGTCCGTTTGCCAAAGGAGTTCCGCTTCCCGGGCAAGACCGTCTCCCTCCGCCGCACGGCCAAGGGCGTGCTCATCACGCCCCACGACGATCTCGAAGAGCGCCGCGCCCGTTTCATGAAGCTCGCCGGCTCTTGCCCGGATTTCCCCGACGTTCCTCGCCACACCACGCCCGATCTGCCGAGAAATTTCGCCGACTGATGCTCTTCTTGCCCGATACCAACGTCATCTCCGCTTATTTTCAGCAGCGGGATGCCGGGCTCGCGCGGAAATTTTCAGCCGCTTTTCCTGACCTGCGTCTATCGATTTTGGTCCTCGCCGAACTCGAATACGGGGCGGCAAAATCAGGCGTGGCGCGTCACCGGTCGCGCCTTGACGGTCTCCTCGCGAACGTCGCCATCGAACCTTTCGGTGCAGAGGACTCACGCTGCTATGGCGAGCTCCGCGCAGATCTGGAGCGCCGCGGCAAAATCATCGGCACGATGGACACCCTCATCGCCGCCCAAGCCCTCCGACTCGGCGCCACCATCGTGACCCACAACCTCCGCGAATTCTCCCGCGTCTCCGGCCTCAAAATCGCGGACTGGCAATCCCCGTGATCCCCATCCCCGACGCCTCCGGCATTCGCGTTCTTTCGTGTCCATTCGCGGTTAAATCCTAAGCCGTGCCCCCGCCCGCTCCCAGCGCCAAACTCACCGGCGTCCTCGAACGCATCATTTTCCACAACGAGGAAAATCATTACACCATCGCAGAATTTCGCCCCGACACCCGCCCCGCGGCCATAAAAACGCCTGCCTCCACGGAAGAGAAAATCGAAAAAGTCACCATCGTCGGCGCCCTGCCCAGCGTCGAATGCGGCGAGACGCTCCACCTCACCGGCGAGTGGACCCAGCACTCGCAGCACGGCGCCCAGTTCAAAATCGCCGCCTTCAAAAGCGAGCTCCCCGCCAGCGTCTACGGCATCCGCAAATACCTCGGCAGCGGCCTCGTCCCCGGCATCGGCAAAGCCTACGCCAACAAGATCGTCGACGCCCTCGGCACCGACACCTTCCGCGTCCTCTCCGAAGAATCCGGCAAACTCCGCGACGTCCCCGGCATCGGCCCCAAACGCGCCACCGCCATCAAAGCCGCTTGGGACGCCAAACGCACCGAGCGCGAACTCTACATTTTTCTCCAGACCTACGGCATCACGCCCAGCCAGTGCGTGAAACTCGTCGAGTGCTACGGCGCCCAGGCCAAGCCCATCCTCCTTTCGCAACCCTACCGCGTCGCCCGCGAGATCGACGGCATCGGCTTCAAAACCGCCGACCGCATCGCCATCAATCTCGGTTTCGCCAACGACGCCCCGCCCCGCCTAGACGCCGGCCTCATCTACGCCCTCGAAACGCTGCAGGACGAGGGCCACACCGCCTACCGCGAAGCCGACCTCCAAGACTACGCCGCCACGATGCTCGAAACCAACAGCGACCACATCGCCGCCCGCCTCGACGCCCTCGTCACCGCCAAAACCCTCGTTCGCCACTGGCCCGCGGGCACCGACCTTCAACCTTCAACTCTCAACTCTCAACCCAGCGCGCTGCCCGGCAGCGCGCTGATCCAGCTCCCCCACCACGACCACGCAGAGAAAAAAATCGCCGCCGCCATCAGCCGCCTCGGCCGCGTCAGCAGCGCCCTCCCGCCCATCAAGACCGACGCCGCCGTCAAATGGGCCGAGGACAAAGCCGGCTTCACCTTCCACGAACTCCAACGCACCGCCGTCAAAAACGCCCTCACCCACAAGTTTACCATCCTCACCGGCGGGCCTGGAACGGGCAAAACTACGATTTTGCGCGCCCTCGTCGAAATCCTGAAAGCCAAAAAAGTCCGCGTTCACCTCGCCGCGCCCACGGGCCGGGCCGCGCAACGGCTCGCGCAGACCACCGGCGGCTTCGCCACCACGATCCACCGCCTGCTAAAATACGATCCCGCCGGCGGCGGCTTCGTTGCCAATGAGTCCGCGCCCCTAGCCACCGATTTCCTCATCGTCGACGAGGCCTCGATGCTCGATAACCGCCTCGCCTCCGCCCTCCTCCAGGCCGTCCCTTCGCGCGCGCATCTGCTGCTCGTCGGCGACACCGACCAACTCCCCAGCGTCGGCGCCGGCAACGTCCTCAAAGACCTCATTGCCACTTCCGACTCCGCCGGAGCTTCCTCTTCCGATCTCTCAACGCTCAACTCTCAACTCTCAACCGCCACGTCACCCCCAGCGGTGACGCGCCTTTCCGTCATCTACCGCCAACAGGGCCAGAGTCAGATCGTCACCACCGCCCACGCCATCAACGCTGGCGACCCGTCGCTCCCGCCCGCCGTCAACGAGGTCGCCGCCACGCAAGTCTGGGCCGATCTCACCTTCATCGTCGCCGAAAACGCCGAGGACTGCGTGCGCAAAACCCTCGAGCTCGTCACCACGTTCATCCCGCAAAAACTGAAATGGCCGCACCCCATCCGCGACGTGCAGATCCTCGCCCCGATGCACAAGGGCGTCGCCGGCGTCGGCAATTTTAACGTCCAGCTCCAGGCCGCGCTCAACCCCCAGCCACCCCACGCCCGCGCGCTCCGCACGCCCGCCGGCGAATTCCGCGCCGGGGACAAGCTCATCCAGCTTCGCAACAACTACGACAAAAACCTTTTCAACGGCGACATCGGTGTCATCAAATCCATCGACGCCGAGGCCGGCAACTTCACCGCCGATTTCGACGGCGACGTCCACACGTTTGAGCGCGGCGAGTTCAACGACCTCGCCCTCGCCTACACTGTCAGCATCCACAAAAGCCAGGGCAGCGAATACCCCGTCGTCATCATCCCGCTGCTCAAAGCGCACTTCATGATGCTCCAACGAAACCTGATCTACACCGCCATCACCCGCGGCCGGAAAAAAGTTTTCATCGTCGGCGAGCCCGCTGCCTACGCCATGGCCGTCCGCAACGCCGAGTCGAAAACCCGCACCACCCACCTGCGCGAAAAGATCACCGCCCCTCCGTCGTAGGGCGGCGTCTCCGACTCGCCCTCCGCGCCCGCGCCCCATTTTCAAGGCCATGAAAAGCTCGACCGTCTCCCTACCCCGGATCGCATTTCTGCTCCTCTCCGCCCTCCCGTTTCTATCCGCCACGTCTTCTCTCCCCGCCGCCCCGACCCACTCCCAACTCTGGGGTGAGGCCGGTGAAATAGGGTCCGCCGCCGCCCGGCTTCCCGATTTTTCCCGCGCCGGTTACCACCAGGGCGAGCGGCCCATCCCCGAACTCCCGCGCAAAACCAACGTCCGCGACTTCGGTGCCGTCGGCGACGGCACCACCGACGACACCAAAGCCATCCAAGCCGCCGTCGACGCCACTCCCGCCGGCGCGGTCTATCTCCCGCCCGGCCGTTATCTCGTTTCCGACTTCATCCGCATCACCCGCAGCGGCGTCGTGCTCCGCGGCGCCGGCCCCGAGCAGAGCATCCTCTGGTTCCCACGCGGCCTCGACGCGATCCATCCCCGCGCCCGCCGGACCGCCACCGGTGGCCCCGCCAGCGGCTACTCCTTCGACGGCGCCTTCGTCACCCTCGAGGGCAACACCCAATCCAAGAAACTCGCCGCCATCACCGCCCTCGCCCGACGCGGCGATCGCGAAATCGAAGTCGACCGCATCGCCGGCCTCACCGTCGGCCAACTCGTCCTCCTCGTCGTCCGCGAGACCCCCGACCAAAGCCTCAAAACTTACCTCTACAACGGCGACCCCGGCGACATCGCCAAGGGCAAGCAACGCGATACCCAACAGCTCTTCCGCATCACCGCGATCACCGGCCTGCGCGTCACCGTCGATCGCCCCCTCCGCTTCGAGACCCGCCCCGAGTGGCAAACCGAACTTCGCTCCTTCAAGCCCACCGTGACCGAGTCCGGCATCGAGCACCTCGGCTTCGCGTTTCCCGGGACCAAGTATCGCGGCCACTTTAAGGAGGACGGCCACAACGCCATCGAACTCCGCGCCGTTTTCAACTGCTGGGTCCGCGATGTCGCCATTCACAACGGCGACCTCGGGATCAACGTCGTCGCCACCCACAACACCCTCGACGGCATTTTGCTCACCGCCGACATCGCCCGCGGCACCGTCGATGCCGGCGTACCCGACTGCACCGGCCACCACGCGATCCAGCTCAAGAATTCCGAGGACAACCTCGTCACCAACTTCGACGTCCGCGCGCCCTACGTTCACGACCTCAGCGTCGAACGGGCCTCGGGTAACGTCTTCGCCCAAGGCCGCGGCCTCGACCTCAACTTCGACCACCACAAAGACACGCCCTACGAAAACCTCTTCACCGACATCGACTGCGGCCGCGGCACCCGCGTCTGGCGCAACGGCGGCGGCCCGAGCCTCGGTCGCCCGAGCGCCGGGTGGAGCACGTTCTGGAACATCCGCGCCGCCGGTTTCATCGCGCCCCCGCCGAAAGGCTGGGGCCCCACGACGATGAACTTCGTCGCGGTGCGCACGAAGCACCCGAGTAAAAACGACGGCACCGCCCCATGGTGGGAGTCGATCAGCCCCACCAGCCTCGAACCCGCCAACCTCCACGCCGCCCAATTCGGCCGCCGCCTCTCCGAAAAAAAGTAGGGCGAGGTCTCCGACCCGCCCTCAACGCCCACGCCAGGCCCGATCGAACTTCCGCCCCATGTGTCTCGAATGCTTACAACTCTTCGGCGTCTCTCTCGACCCCGCCCACCACGCCGCGATCAAGCGCCGCCCCAACCGCCACGTGCGCCGCATGAAACCCGCAATCGTGCCCAAAACTTCGCGCCCTCCCGTTTCAAAATTAAACGTTAAGCGTTGAAGGTTGGGCGTTCCGCCGGTTTCTCCGTTCACCGCTCGCGCTTCGCCTTCGCCGCCGGCTCCGCGAGCAGCACGGCGATTTCGGGATCGTCCCAAAACGGTTTCATGCGCGAATCGGTGCGGGAACGGACCCGCCGCGCTTCGCGGCCAAACGGTCTGCCGGCGCCTTCGCGCAGCAAGGTGAGCGCCAGCGAACGATCCTCCAGCAGCAGGCTCGACGCCGTTGAACTGAAGAACCAACCGCCGACCGGCGAGTATGCGAACGGCCGTGGGATGATATTTCCACGAAAGCGCGGTTAAGCGCGCGGGCCTCGTCCAGCCGGCCCAGTCCGCGCCTTACCCAGATCTCCGCCCGCCGCACCCAGAGATCCGTCGGCATGGCGAGTTTCTGTCGCTGCACTTCGGCCAGCGTCGCCTCGTACTGCACGCGGGCGAGCGCGGGTTTGCTTTGGAGGTCGAGCAGCGTCGCCTAAAGGAGCGTCGCCGGTCCGCCGCATGCGGTAACATTATAAAATCAAGGTTCAGTGAAGCTGCCGCTACCCCGCCGCTGTCCTTTTATCCCGCTCCCGAATCTCTCACCGCTAACCGCTTGGCGTTTCCACTCGTCCTACCCAATCTCCCTCCAAACCCGACACAAACCATGCGCCTATCTCTCGTTCTCGCCGCCGCCCTCGCGTTGTTATCCACCGCCGGATTTGCCGCCGTACCCGCGCCCGCGCTGCCGCCCCGCGTCGTCGCGCCCACCGACACCGCGCAGTTCCGCCGCTTCGTCCTCGATAACGGCCTGCGCGTCCTTCTCGTCTCCGACCAAAAATTCAACAAATCCGGCGCGGCCCTCGTCGTGAACGTCGGCCAGATCGACGACCCGGCCGACCGTGAGGGCCTCGCCCACTTCCTCGAGCACATGCTGTTCCTCGGCACGGAGAAGTATCCCAACGTTTCCGACTTTGACACCTACCTCAGCCAAAACGGCGGGATGAACAACGCCTACACCGCCAGCGACCATACGAACTACCAGTTCGACATCCGCCACGACGCCTTCGCCGGAGCGCTCGACCGTTTCGCCCAGTTCTTCATCGCGCCGAAGTTCAGCCCCGAGTTCACAGGGCGAGAGATCAACGCCGTCCACAACGAAGCCATGCGGCATGTGCAAAACGATTTTCGGCGCGAGAGCGGCGTGGCCCGCGAACTCTACGCCCCCGGCAGCAACGAGAGTAAATTTTCCGCAGGCAACAAGGACACTCTCGCCGGCACCACACCCGCCCACGTCCGCGCTTTCTACGAGCAACACTACACTTCCGACCGCATGGCCCTCAGCCTCGCCGGCAAGGCCTCGCTCGACGAACTGGAGCAACTCGCCCGCACGCTCTTCGGCCCGATTCTCCGCCGCGCCGCGCCCACCGTCGCCCGCACGCCCGATTTTCTGCCGCGCCGGGCCGCCCTGCGCCTCGCCCAGATCGAGCCCATCAAGGAAGTCCGCCAGCTCAAACTCGAGTTCGCCATGCCGGCCACACGCCCCGATTTCGCAGGTAAACCCGACGAGCTCCTCACCCAGCTCATCGGCTACGCCGGCCCCGGTGGCCTCGAGACGCTGCTCAAGACCGAGGGCCTCGCCAACGGCATCAGCGCGGGTTGCTGGGAGCGCACGAGCGCCTACGGTTCGCTCATCGTCAGCGTCTCGCTCACGCCCGCCGGTCGCGAGAACACCACCCGCGTGCTCGGCCTGATTTTCAGTTACCTTGATCACCTCCGTGCGGCCCCGTTTCCCGCCGACTATTACCGCGACCGCGCGCGCATCGCCGCCCTCAACGAGACCTACGGCGACCGCGGCGAGGGCTCCGAGCTCGCGACCCAACTCGCCAACCAAGCCTTGTTCTACCCGCTCGAAGTCGCCGAGCGCGCGACCGCCGTGTGGGGCGCCCCCGACGAAGCCGCCTACCGCCGCCTGCTCAACGTCCTGACCTCCGACAACCTGCTCGTCACCCTCATGGCCAAGGGCGTCCCGACCGATAAGACCGAGCGCATCTACGGCACGGCCTACTCTTACAGCGAAGACTCCGGCGCGGCCTACGCCGCCCTTAAGCAACCGGCCAAGGTCGCCTTCACCCTGCCAATGGCCAACCGCTTCATGCCCACGAGCACTGCGCTCCTGCCCGAGCGCCCGTTGCCCCTGATCGCCGAGGCCGGCCTGCATCTTTTCTACGCCGGTGAAACCGAATTTCTCCGGCCGCAGACCGCGCTGATCTATCGCTTCGTCCCCGTTCGTGCGATGGCCACCGCCCAAAACGCCGCGCTCCTCTCGCTCTACGGCGCGTGCCTCAGCGACGCGCTCGCCGCCGATGCCGACGCGGCCGCCCTCGCGGGACTCACGGTCGCCACCGAGGCCACCCTCGAGGGCGTCCGGGTAAAGGTCACCGGTTTTGGCGACTCGCCCGTGCTCTACGCGACCGATCTCGCCGCGCAACTCCGCACGTTCACGCTGACCCCGGAGCGGTTCGAGGCGGTGAAGGACACGCTCCTCCGCGGCCTGCGCAGCTACCCCGAGACCGAAGCCTACAAACTCGCCCAGGATCGCCGCGACGCCCTCTCGCGCGAGTTCGTCTTTCCCCCCGACGAACTGCTCGCGCCGGCCACCGCCGCCACCTGGGCCGACGTGCAGGCCTTTGCCCAAACCTTCTTCACCGCCGGCAAAGTCGAAGTCCTCGTCCACGGTCACCTCACGCCCGACGCCGCTGTTGCCGCCACCCGCATGATCGCCGGAAAAATCGGCGCCACCGCCGCGCCGGAATCCGCCCTGCTCCGTCGCCGCCACGTCGGGCTCGGCGCCGGAGAAGACATCGTCGATGCCGGTCTCATCGCCGGCGTGAACTCGGCCTTCGTGCAAGACCGCCTCCTACCCGACGACTCGCCCGCCACCCGCGCCGCCGCCCTCGTGCTCGGCAATTTCCTCGGCGAGCCGTTTTTCTCCGAGCTGCGCACCAAACAACAGCTCGGCTACATCGTCGGCGCCAACGCCAGCGCCTCCCTGCGCCAGCGCTACTTCACCTTTGTCATCCAAGCCAGCGGCTACGCGCCCGACGATCTGCGCAAACGCGCTGAGACGTTCATCGCGACGCTTCCCGCCGCCCTCGCCGCGCTCAGCGACGAGGAGTGGAAGACACTGCAGGCCGGCGTGCGTTCGACTCTGGAAGAGAAACCCAAAAATATCGCAGAGAAAGCCGATGCGTTTTTCACCCTCGCCTACACCTTCGACGGCGAGTGGGACCGCAGCCAAGCCGCGCTCGCCGCGCTGGCGACACTGACCCGCCAAGACGCCGCCGCGCTCCTCACGCAGACGCTCGCGCCCGAGACCGCCCGCCGTCGCACGATCTTGCTTCACAGCAAAAACAACCCGCCCGCCGCGCCGATCGCGCCGAGCTTCATCGACCGCAACACCTGGAAAGCCACGCGCACGTATCAGTAAAGCGCGTGCCCCGAAGTAGGGCGGGGTCTCCGACCCGCCCTCCGCGTCCACGTCCCGCATCGGGGCGGGTCAAAGACCCTGCCCTACGTTTCGAATCGTTCGGCGCTCGGCGCCGCGCCTTCGTCGGCTTCACCAACCACCGAAAGTTGGCCGATCCCGCAGTGGTCGCGGCCGCCGTGCGCGCAGCCCTCACCACCCTGCGCCGCACGGAGCATGGGCTCATACAGCAAGTGCTCGAGTGGCAAACCCTCACGAGCCACTTGGAATCACACTGAGCCGGCCGACGATTTTAGATCGTGGGTAGGGACGTCTCTCCGAGACGTCCGAACTGGCGAACCGGAGGACCGGCGGGAAATCTCATCAGGCGGACTGCCCAGTTTACGGCACTTCGTAAACTTCGATGATCGCCTCGCCGGTGCCGTTGTTGATGCCGGAAACTTGCACGGTGTAACCGCCGGCGGGCAGGCTGATGAGAATCGCCGCGTCCCTCGCGCCGGGCACGAAGCCAAATCCTCCGAGCGTTCTGGCCAAGGTATCCACAGCCCCCGGGAAATTGTCATTCTCAGCTATCTTCGCCGGCACCGAGCTCGCCGTGAAAATTTCGAGCTTAGGATCGACCAGCGTGCCGGGCACTCCGAGCGCGCCAAGGCTAGGGCCCGCAGCGCGAATCAGGAGATTTTTCGAGCCGGTGCCGTCAATCGTGAAGCCTGCGATCAGGAGATCGTCGCCCGTGCCGACAAAATTACGGGCGGCAATGCTGGTGAAGCGGGCCGTATTACCCGCTCCAGCATCATAAGCTTCCACGATCACGTTGCCAGCCGCCGGGCCGGAGACCTGCACCGTGCGGCCGCCGGCGATGGCCGTCACGAGTGCGGCGTCCAAGCTCGTAGTCGACGCCATGGGGAATGCGCCCAACCGGCCGATCGCAGCCGCGACGGCAGGGTCGCCGGACCAATTGTTGTTTTGCGCGATCAGCGCCGGCGGGGTCGCGGTTGAAAACACCGAGAGCCGCGGGTCCACCATGGTGCCGGGCACACCGAGGGCACCGAGACTCGGGCCCGCCGCTCGCACGAGCACGTCTTTGCCCGCGCCCGACATATTGACGCCCACAAAGAGAATCTGGTTGGCGGCGAGCGTCGTGCGGACCGCGAGGTTGCGCAAGACGGCGGTCAGTGGCGTGGCGACGACCACCGTCGCGGCATTGCTCGTGACGGTGCCGGTGGGGTTCGTGAGCACCACGTCATAGCTGGCGGTGTCAGCGGCGGCGAGCGCGGCGAACGGGAGCGTCGCGTTAGTGGCGCCGACAACGTTGGCGCCGTTTTTCCTCCATTGATAAGTCGGTGAGCCGGTGGCCAAGACGGCCAGAGACGCCGCCGAGCCGGCCGGCTGCGCCAGGCTGGCCGGTTGCGTGGTCACGACCGGGGCCGCGCCGCCGGTGACCGTGAGCGTCGCGGCGTTGCTCGTCACGGAGCTCTGGGAGTTCGTCGCGACCAACGTGTAACTGCCGGCATCGGCGAGCGCGGCGGACGCGAAGGTGAGCAGCTCGGTCGTCGCGCCGGGAACGGCGACGGAGTTCTTGAACCACTGGAGCGTCGGCGTCGGAAAGCCGGTAACCACCGTGGTAAACGACGCCGGCGAACCGGCAGCGACCGTGCGGGAGCTGGGTTGCGTGGTGATGGTGGGCGCGGCGTTTGTGGAGCCGGAGACGGTGACCGTATAGCTCTCGCCATGCTGGTCGGAGCTGCCGTTGGCCCCGCGCCAGCCGATGATTGATATCACGTAAGTCCCGGCCGTCGTGGGCGTGCCGCTCAGCTGAACGGTCGAGGTGTTGATGGGCCCGGAGACGGTGCCGGCGCCCGAGCTGCCGAGCGCCCGGAACGTCATCCCGGGCGGCACGCTCCCGGCGAAGGTAAACGATTGCGGCGCCGCAGGTGAGCCGGTGACCGTGAACACCAACGTGGTGGGCACCCCGGCCGTCACGCTGGCCGGGCTGGGTTGGGACGGACTGAGCGCCGTCGCCCCGGCCATACTGTGCATGGCGCCAAGCGCGCCCAAGGTTGAGACGGCCGCCTTCAACACGGAAGTCGCCGGCGATGAGAGGACCGTATCGGCCGCGGTCGCGATCACGCGCACCGCGGGCGTGCGCTGGAGCAAGGTGATGAGGAGCGTGCCTGGAAGGTTCAGCCAGTGCAGGCGCCGGAGGGAGGCAGGGGAGAATTTCATGGGAAGGAGTTAGTGTGAGAAATGAGAACGATGGGATCAGCCGCGCCGCCCGGAGGGAACGGGCTCAATTGCAACCGCAACCACTGCCGCCCACGCCGCGACCGCCCGTGGCCGACTCGCGGGAGAAATAGGTGTGCTCGGCGAGGGCGACGGCGAGCGGGTCGCGGTCGGGCCGCATCGTGTAATCGGTGAGCGTGGCGCGTTCCCACGGTTGCACGCGGACCGCGGTGGAGCAGCCGGAAAACAACGCGGCGGCCAAGGCGACAAACAGTGTGAGGAGGAGACGGGAGCGCATTTTTTTGGAGTTGGGAAAGATGGGAGCGGAGAAAGCGGATCGAGCGACTAATTCGCGGCGAGAAGCTTGTCGATTTGGGTGCGAAGGATCCTGTCCGTGGATTCGCCTTGGTAGCCCGCGTGGATGAAACGCACTTTGCCATCGCGACCGATCAGATAGGTCGTGGGCATCGCGGGCACCGCCACGGCCCGCACCAGTTTTTGCGAAGCGTCGTGCAAGGTGAGAAACGTCGGGGCCATTTTCTTCACGAAGTCGGCATAGGCGGCGGGTTTTTCATCGACGCTGATGCCGACCAGAACAACGCCGCGGGCCGCGTAATCGGCGTTGATTTTCCCGAGCGCGGGAAACGCAGCTTTGCACGGTGCGCACCACGACGCCCAGAAATCGACGACCAAAATCTTGTCCTTGGTGTCGGGCACCTCGCCGACAAGCCCGACGGAGGCAAGCGCCGGGAAAACGCCGCCGACTTTGATCTCGGCGCGGGCGCCGGCGAGCAAAAACACGCAGAGGAGTGCGCCACGAAAAACACCAAGTACACCTAAACCCGAAAGTGAAAGCGAAAAGTTGCAGGAAGAGGAATTCATCGAGATGAGTCGGAGACTTTTCGTGTGTTTCGGGAGTTTCGTGGTAACCAAAAAGTCAATCAAGAGGCGACGTAGTTAAAAAAGCCGCGGGTTTGGGCGCGAGAATTCTCGGTGAGAATCTGGCCGTGCGTCCCGGGCTGGGCTTGGATGAGTTCGAGTCCGGGGGTCACGCCAAGAACGAAGGCAGCGGTTGCGAGCACGCCGGCTTGAAGACACGTGGGCGCGATAATAGTCGCTTGCAGGCAGCCGTTGGCCACCGGACGGCCAGAGCGCGGGTCGACGATGTGGCCGTAACGCACGCCGTCGATGAGGACCCGGCGGAGATAATCACCGGACGAGGCGACGCCCTGCCCTTGCGTGAGCGCGAGACTGCCCTTGGTCGCGCCGGGATTGGCCGGATCCTCCAGACCGATGTGCCACGCGGGGCGACCGGGCGGCACGCCGAACGCGCGGAGATCGTGGCCGAAATCAACCAACGCCGCCGGCAGCCCGTGGTCGCGCGCGATCTGGGCGACGATGTCCACGGCCCACTCTTTGCCAAAGCCGCCGAAGTCGAGCGCCATGCCACGCTCGGGCAGGAAGACGTGGCCGGGAGTGCGTTGCACTTTTTTCCAGCCGACGAGCCGACGGGCTGCGACGAGCTCATCCTTTGTGGGCAGGCGCGGGTGGGCGGCCTTGTAATCCCAGAGCCGCAGCAACGGCAACGCGGTGGGATCAAGCACGCCCTGCGTCATGAAATGAAGCCGGTCGCAGAGGGCGAGCAGGCCTTCCATCTCGGCGTCGATGGCGACGGGCGCAAGGCCGGCGGCGGCGTTGATGCGGGAGAGCAGACTATCGGGACGGAACCGCGAATACTTCGCTTCAAACGCCGCGACCCAGCCGACCGCAGCGGTCTCGAACGCCTGCGCCTGAGCCGCGGAGGTGGCCGAGTATTGGACCGAGCAACGCGTGCCCAGCGCGGTCCACGTGAGCACGCGCAGCGGCACGTCGGACGTCGCTTGAGCGGCGGGCGGCGGCGGGGCACGGTGGCTGGGGAGGACGAGGGGCACGGTGGAATTTCCGATTTATGAATTCAGATTTATGATCGCCGGAAATTTACCAGGCGAAGCGCGCGCCGAGAGTGAGGACCGTGGCGCGGGCGTAGGCGCTGGCAGGGGTCACGCCATCGCGGCCGCGCATTTCGTAACGCTCCAGCAAGGCGTCCAATTGCAAGGCGGGAGTCGGATTCCAGATCAGCTTCAAACCGGTGTTGTAACTACGAAACGCGGACAACCGGAAGTCGGACGAGTAATACGGACCGGCCGGCGAGGGACTGCGCACCGGGGTCACCGCGGTCCCGTCGAGACGGTAATAATAAAAATCGGCGGCGGACTGGTCGTAGAAGCGAAAGCCCGGCCGCAGGATCACCTTTTCGCCCAAACGCTGAAACCACGCGAGGTCGACGGTGTGGGCCTGGGTGCCGAAGGTGTCGTCGAAAAAGCGGTAGCTGCCGTCGATCGCCCCGTGGAGCGTGGGAAAGGCGCGGTTGAGCGCGGCGAGCGCGATGAACTTCTCGCGTTCGCGCGGGCGGTTCTCGCCAAACGTCTGCCGCAGAAAAATCCCGGGAATGACCTCGACGCGTTTCTCGACGAGTTTATAGGGATCGCTCAGGTAACCGGAGTAACGGCCGTAGCTGAGGTTGAACGTGACCGACGTGCGCGGGTCGAGGAGCTGGGTGACGCCGACGATCACGTCGTTGGTGCGCTTTTGCTCCCGGGTCGTTTGGAAAAAGACTTTCACGTCGTCATCGGTGCCGGCGATGCCAGTCAGGAGCGTGGTGTTCTTGCCGTTGAAATCGGTGAGCGCGTTGACCGACCAGCCGTTGGACACGTAGTCGCTCTCGCGGGAGTTGCCAAAGCCGAGGGCGAGGTTGACCCGGGAAAATTGCCGCGAGAAGTCACCCGTCCAGGCTTTGCGGCGGTCGCTCAGTTTGGAAAGGCGCACCTGGTCGCTGCCAGCGGGCGCCGGTTCGCCGGTGGGCGTGGCGCCTGCGATCGCGTCGATCGTGCCGGTGAAGCGGGCGCGGTAATCGGTGCCAAACGTCTGCTCGAGCAGAGCCGTCTGCGTCTCGACGACGACACGACCGCCGGACTCGCGATAATCGGAATACTTATACGCGACCGAGTCCTCGGCGCCGATACTGCGGGGCGCAAGCACGGCGAGGGTTGAGGCAATCAAGAGAGCGCGGGCAGAGCGGGAAACGGGTCGCGGGGTCATGAGACGGTGAGTTTGAACAGAGTCACAAAAATGAGTTCCGCAAGCCTGTGAACGGGGGCGGACGAGACGTCGCAAAAATTTTACGGCGGCCCATAACCTTAGACGATGGCACCGCTGGTGCCGCGGACTTCGCCAACGGCGACTTGCGAGCGCCGAAACCGCAGGAGCGGGAGCAAGCTCGCCGGATCATCCCAGTAAAATGAGGAAAGAATGAAATGAGCAAAATTCATGGCGAGAAGCACGGCCTCACGCGGCAAAAGTGCCCACGTAGCTCCGGCGCGGAAAGCGCGTCATGGTAACAATGCTGTTACGACGTCCCTTCAAGTCTGCGACAGCCCATCACCCTCCACCCGTTGAATCTTCAGCCTCGCTTCGAGATCGGCGATGAAGGCCTCGCGTTCTCGCGGCGAAACCAGACGAGTGCCGTCTTCCAAAGTGATCTTCGCCCGTCGCAATGAGAGGGCCGGTGCGCTCAAAGGACTCCACGAAAGTTCGATCTTGCGGATCTTCGCCAAGGGCAGGTCTTCATCGAATACGCCGCACTTGATTCGCACGCCCGCGTCCGAAACGACATAAAAGCACGGAAGCGAAAACGCGGCGACGAGCCCAAAAATCACGCCGCCGGTCAGCATCACATAGATGCCTAGGCCCATCGACTTCGAGAGCGAGAATCCGCCAAACACCACCACCGCCACCGGTGTGCCGAAAGAAGCGCCATCAACCACGGGTCTTTCGCCGAGGGGTATTCGGTTTTCATCGCGGGTGGCGTTTGCGGCTACGGGGACGGCGACGCCAGGACGGGCTGGCCGGGTTGGAGCAGGCCGTTGGGGTTCACGATGATCGAGGCGTCGGCCGCGAGTCCTTCCAGGATCTCGATGCGGGCGCCGGTATTGCGGCCGGTGCGAACAGGGACGAAGGCCACTTTGCCCTCGCGCACAATCGCGACGTGCTGGCGGCCGTCGCGCACGACGATCGCATTCACGGGCACGCGCAGGAGTCGCGGGGTCGCATCAGCGGCCGCCGTGACGAGCGCGACGCCGTTGAGCCCGGCGGGAATTTGGCGCTCGGGATTGGGCAAGGTGAGTTCAACGCGCATCGTGCCGGAGGCGGCGTCGATCAGGCCGGAGGCACGGGCGACCTTGGCGGGAAATTTTTTGCCCGGCAGTTCGGTGAATTCAACGACGGCGACCTGACCGGGACGCAGCGCGAGCGCGGTGACGGGGGCGACGTCGAGCAGGCCGCGGAGTTCGTTGACGCGCGCGAGGTGGAAGAGCCAACGACCGTTGGTCGTCGAATCGCCGGGGATGAAATCGCCGCGGTCGAACTGGCGGTTGACCACGAGGGCATCGAAGGGCGCGCGGATCTGCTGGAAGGCGACGAGTTCGGCGAGACGTTTGGCGTCGGCCTGCGCGGCGAGCAAATCAGCGGCGGCGGTCTTGGCGTTGGCCTCGCCGATCTCGGCCTCGGCGCTCGAGAGCACCGCTTTTTCGCCGAGGGTGCGGGTGCGGCGGACGTTGGCCTCGGCGAGTTCCGCGCGGGCGGCGGCTTGAGCGACGGCGGCGGCGGCGCGCTCGGCCGCGCGCTGGATCTCGGGCGCGGCGATGACCGCGAGCACGTCACCGGCCTGCACGACATCGCCGAGATCCACCCGACGCTCGGCGAGCAGGCCGGTGGCCCGGGAATAAATGTAGGCCTGCTCCGCCGGCGCGGTGCGCACCGGCAGGCGAAGCGGCTCGGCGGGCGGAGCCACTTCGGGCTTCACAAATTGGAGGTTCCCCTGCGCCGAAGCGGCGGCGGGCAGAAGCAGACAAAACAGGGCGGCAAGGCGAAGGGAATTCATGGCGCGGAAGGAGGGACGGGCGCGGGTGGGCGGCGCTTGAGGACAGAGAACATGAAAGGCACGACAAAGAGCGAGGCGAGCGTGCCGAAGAGCAGACCGCCGATCACGGCGCGGCCGAGCGGGGCGTTTTGCTCGCCACCCTCGCCGTGGCCGAGCGCCATGGGCAACACGCCGAGAATCATCGCGAGGGCAGTCATCGTGACGGGGCGCAGGCGCGTAGTGGCGGAGGTGATCGCGGCATGGGCACCGGTTCCGCCGGCCTCCCAAAGATCGCGGGCGAAAGAGGTGACGAGCACACTGTTGGCCGTGGACACACCGACGACCATAATGAGCCCCATCAACGCGGGGATGCTGAGATGGGTGCCCGTCACCCAAAGCGCCACGAACGCCCCGGCCATGGCCACCGGCAGACCGCTGATCGCGGCCAAGGGTAACGCCCACGATTGGAAGTTCACCACCATCACGAGGAAGATCAGCACGGCGGACAAAATGAGGCCGCCAAAGAGCTCGCGGTAGGCCGACTCCATCAGCGCGGCTTGGCCGGCAATGACGATCCGGTTGCCGGGTTTCTGCTCTTTGCGCAGCTCGGCGAGGATCGGATTGAGCCGGTCGAGCACGGAGCCGAGGTCGGTGCCCTGCACGTTGGCGAGCACGGTAAACGTGGGCAGCAAGGTCGTGCGCGACACGCTCGAGGGCGACTGGCGCTCGCTGAGTTTGGCAAACGCGCCGAAAATCACCGGAGGTCCCCCGGCGGCGGGGCGCATGGGCAAGGTGAGCAGTTGCTCGGCGTCGCGGAAGAGCGCGGGCGGCACCTGGACTTGCACTTCGTAGGATGAACCGGTTTTCGGATCGGCCCAGAACGTAGGCGCCACGCTGCCGCCGGAGCCCAGCACGGTGAGGAGTGCGCCGGCGATGTCCTGTTGGGTGAGGCCAAAGCGGGCCGCCCGCACGCGGTCGATTTCGAAATAGTATTCGGGCACGCCGAGGAGTTCGCGCAACGTCACATCGACGGCGCCCGGCACGGCCCGGAGACGCTCGCGGAGACGCTGGGCAAGCGCGAGGTTGCCCGGAATATCGCGGCCGACGAAGCGGACTTCAAACGCGGTCGGCGCACCGCCGGAGAGCGTCTGGCTGGTGGCGTCGGCCGGCCGAAAAAACGACTGCACCTCGGGGAATTGCTCCGCGAGCAGCCGCCGCAATTTTTCCGTATATCCGACGACGGGCGCGTGACCGGGCGCGAGTTGGATGAGGATCTCACCGTCGTAGGGACCGACCACCGTGCTCTCGACCCAAGCGAGATTGATCGCGGTCGGTGGCCCGATGTTTTCGACCACAAAGCGGAGTTCCGCCGGAGGAATCACGGTGCGGATGGCCCGCTGGATGTCGGCAAAACGACGCGCGGTCTCCTCCACTCGGGTGCCGCCGGGCAGGCGCACGAAGATGCGCATAAGTCCGGCATCGGTGGCAGGGAAAAACTCGCGTCCGATAAATTTCCAAGCGACCCCACCGAGGCCCGCGACCGCAAGCACGATGACCGGAACGATCCAACGCCGCGCCACAAGGACATCGAGCACGCGGTGCTGCCGGGCGGAGAGGAAGGTGATGGCGTGTTCGATGGCGTAATGAAGCCGCATCAAGCCTCGGGGCGCCCGACCGGCGTCGGCGCGTTCGGCGCGGGTCTCGGCGGGGAGCAGCAGCGAGGCGAGCGTGGGCACGAGCGTACGCGAGAGCAGGTAGCTCGCGACCATCGCAAAGATCACGGCGAGCGCGAGAGGCTTGAAGACAAACGCCGCAGTCCCGGAGAGCAGAAAGATCGGCAGGAACACGATGCAGATGCCGGTGGTGGAAACGAACTCGGGAAAGGCGACCTGTTGCGCCCCGTCGACGATGGCATCACGCACGGTTTTTCCGGAGGCGATCTGGCGCTTAATGTTTTCGATTTCGACGAGGGCGTTGTCCACGAGGATGCCGATGGCGAGCGCGAGGCCGCCGAGGGACATCAGGTTGAACGTGGCGCCGGCGAGGCTGAGACCAAAAATCGAACAGAGCAGCGCGAGCGGAATCGAGGTGAGGACGATCAACGTCGAGCGCCACGACCCGAGAAAAAGCAAGACGACGAGGGCAACGAGCGCGCCCACGAGGACGATCTCGCGCAGGATGTTGTCGACGGCTGACCGGACAAAGACGGATTGGTCGAAGATGGGCTCGACCTTGACGCCGGGGGGCGCGGACGCGCGGATAGCCGGCAGGCGGGCCATGATCCCGTCGATGATTTCAAGCGTGGATGTGTTCCCGAGCTTCAAGGCGGTGACGATGACGGCGTTTTGGCCGTTGAGCCGGGCGATGTTGGTGCCGAAGGCCTCGCCGTCGCGGACGTTGGCGACATCGCGCAGCAGAATGATCCGGCCATCGACGTTACGCACGGGCAGGTCGAGAAACTCGGGGATGGAGACCGGGCTGGCGTTAACGCCGACAGCGAGATCACGCCCACCGGCGCGGAGAGAACCGGAGGGCAGCGTCTGGTTCTGCGCGGCGAGGGCGCGGCTCACATCCGAGGCGGAGAGCCCGTAGGCGTTGAGCGCATCGGGATCCAAATCGACCATGATCTGCCGCTGGGCGCCGCCGTAGGGCAAGGTGAGGCGCAGGCCGGCGATTTCCTGCAACTGGGCGCGCATAGTGAGCCGGGCAAAATCGAAGATCGCGCCGTCGGTGAGCGTATCGGACGACAACACGAGCTGGATGATCGGCACGCTTGAAGGGCTCGATTGGACAATGATCGGCGGCACCGTGCCAGCGGGCATCCGGCGCAAAATCGTCTGCGAGATGGCGGTGACCTGGGAGAGCGCGCGCTCGATGTTTACACCCGGCTGAAAACGCAGCCGGATAATCGCGACGCCGTTGATAGTCTCGGAGCGGAGTTCGAGCACATCGTCGACGTTATTGAGCGAGGCCGTTTCGGAGAAGGACGTGATCTTCGCGGCCATCTCGGTAGGATTCAGCCCGCCGTAAGACCAAACGAGCATGACTTCGGGGCTGTCCACCCGCGGCATGATATCGGTGGACGTGCGCTGGATCGCCAGTCCGCCGAACAGCGCGATCAAAATCGCAAAGACGGCGACGGTGTATTTATAGCGAAGGGCAAAGAGGACAATCCACATGATGACGAAAGCGGGCGCGCGGCGGGAGACGATGGAAAAGAACCAACGTGGCGCCGGGCGCAAACCAAGGCAAGAGAACGACCGGGCGCCGGGGAAACGTGCGGCGCGCCGATGTTACGCAGAATTAACGCCGGAAGATTGCGGACCGCTCCGGCCGCGGCAGGATTGATACTGTTACCGCCCAATCCCCTTCCAACCATGTCAAAAGCCATCGTCATCTCCCTGCTCAATATGAAAGGCGGCGTCGGTAAGACGACGGTCGCCGTCAACCTCGCCGCTTACCTCGCCCGCGAACACAGCAAGCGCGTACTCCTCGTCGACCTCGATCCGCAAACCAACGCCTCCCTCTCACTCATGTCCGAGAAAGCTTGGACCGAATGGGCGGCGGAGCACGGGACGATGGCCGATATTTTTGAAGTCGGGGGCGAGGGCAAACGCGGTAAGCACGACGATCCCCACAAGTTCAAAGACTGCATCATTCACAATGTCGTCCCGGAGATTCCGGGCCTCGATCTGATCCCGAGCCACCTCAAGCTCACGTTCCTTGATCTCGATCTGGCGGCGCGACCCGGGCGCGAGCGCATCCTCGGCCGCAAACTCGAAAAAATCCTCGGCGACTACGACGTGATCCTCTGCGACTGCCCGCCCAATCTCCAGACCGCCACGCAAAACGCGCTCTACGCCAGCGACTACTTTATCGTGCCGATGCAGCCCGACTACCTGTCGTCAATCGGCCTCGGCCTGTTGCTCGACCGGTTGGAATACCTGAAGTCGGAGCTGGAATTTAAGATTAAGTGTCTCGGCGTCGTCTTCACGCGCGTGCGCCGCCACGTCGCGTTTCACCAAGAGACGATGGAGCGGTTGCCCGGCGAGAAAACGTTTAAGAAACTGCATTTCTTCGCGACCGTGATCCCGGAAAACATCGCGATCAGCGAAGCCCCGATGAGCGCAAAGCCAATCATGGTCTACGACGGCAGCGCGACGGGCGCGGAGGCCTTTCGCGAACTCGCCAAGGAAGTGGTGGGCCGGATCTGAGCGCTCTGATCGGACGCCCATTCGGTAATGCCTCTCTATGAAGTAGGGCGCGGTCTCTGACCCGCCCTCCGGCACCCGCAGCGTCAAAATGGGCAGGTCAAAGACCTGCCCGAGGTTAAGCCGAAAAATGGAGTCGAAACCTGTCGGGGCGAGCTTGCTCGCGACTCCACCGCGAGCGTCGCGAGCCAGCTCGCCCCCCCTTGCGATCCGCTTTGGGGATGCCGATTCACCAACCAACCGTGAACGCTATCAAGGCCCCGGGCGAAGCCAGTGCCCGCCGCGCGCCAAGCATCGGTCGCTAAGCGCTCAACGCTCAACCGCTTCGTTCCAGTTCAGAAATTGCCCTTCACGCCCGCGACCCAGCTCACGCCGAAGTTGCCGTAGCGGTAGAGCACTGCGGGCTGACCGCGCCGGGGATCGCCTTCGTAGAGGAGGTTAGGATCGTTGAGCACATTGCGACCCTGGAAGAAAAAGCTCAGGCGGTCCGACATGCGGTAAGCACCGCCGAAATCGACCTTGAGGTTGCGGCGTTGAAAGCGGCCAAAGATCGACGTGAAGGGCGTATCGTCCTGCCACACCAAGCCGCTACGGAAGCTCAGGCGCCCGATGCTCCAGCCGAGCGAACCCGCGACTTTGTGCGGGGTCACGCCGGGGAAATATTGATTCGCGTAGTTACGCGTGTAGCTGAGGTTGAGGTTCGTGCTGCGCAGCAACCCAGGCAAGAAGCTGAGCTGCTGGTTATAACTCAGTTCGAGACTGCGGTAGCGGTAGAGCGAGTCGTTATTGTCCAGGGATTGGAAATCGTAGGCGGCGTATTCGGGATCGTTCTCAAAGCCGAAGTCCGCCGCCTTGCCGCGCACCGTGATACGCTGGTCGGTGATCTCCGTCTGCTGCACGAGCACCGTGAAACTACCGACGGGTTCAAAATAATAGGCGAGACGCGCGACGTAGTTGTTGGAGCGCTCGGGCTTCAGCTTGGGGTTCGGCGCCGTGATGAGGAGGGTGACGTCGTTGATGTTCCACACGCCGGCCAGCGCGTCGATCGGCGGACGGGAGATGGCGTGCGCGAAGCCGAACTGAGCCTGTAGATTTGGGAGAAAAGAATACTTGAGCGAGGCACTCGGGAAAAAATTATCGTAGTCGCCGTCGCGGGTGATGCGCGGGCGGGAGAGGAACTGGTAGTTCATTCCGGCGATGGTCGTCGCACGACGCGTAGTGGTGGAGATGGGGTAACCGGCGGCCTGCACTTCGGCGGCGGTATACGGATCGACCTCCTTCGAACTCGTCTCGGTGCGCTCCCAGCGGACGCCGCCCCGCAATTGGAGCTTGCCGATCTTGGTGTCAGCCATGCCGTAGGCGGCCGATACGGTCTGGAGAAAATCACGGTGATTCGCGATGGTGGCGGTATAGTAATTCTCAACCGTGGCGGAGTTCACGAAATATTCAGGACGCTCGCGGAAGACCACGGAGAGCGCGCTGCGGTCCACCAGCGTGGGCACGTTGGCGACGTTGAGCGAAGTGATCCGGCCGAAGTCGGTGTTGAATTTCCGCGGCGAGGCGTAGTTGGCAAAGCTGCCCGTGGGGCCGCCGCCGGGACCGTTATAGCTATAGACGAGGTAAGGTACCGCGTTATCGGAGATGCGGCGCTCCTCAGCCCACTTGCCGCCAAACTTGATCGAGGTCGGAAACCGCCACGGGAGCACGTATTTCGCGTTGGTCTCGCCGGTGTAGATTTCGGTGACGACAAAGCGGCCTTCCTCGGTGGTGCGGGGATTAGTGAAGCTTGCAAGGTTGGACCAATCGGCGCCACCGGTCTGCACGAGCGTCCATTCGGCGGAGAGCGGATCGGAGCGCGTGGCGCGGAAATCGGCGTTATTGATGTTGGCTGTCTCGACGCGGATCGTGCCGCGGCTGGAGGTCTCGTAGTCGTTTTTCGAACGCGAGAAATTGAAGACCCCGTCCACCGTGAGGGCGTTGAGCTTGAACTCGAACTTCGGCGTGATCGTGGTCGTGTTGGTCAGCTTGATCGCGCTGCCACCGCCGAGCGTGAGGCCGCGAGACGTATTGGTCGCGAGGCCGTTGGTGCGAATTTCCGTCAGGCCATCACCCAGAACGTTCTGACGACCGGTGGCGGCGGCGCCCCCGTTGGCGGAGGCCGTCCAGGCAAGATTGTAGGTGTGACCCGAATTCTCGAAGGCGTTGAACATACCGGTGAACGAGAGCACGAGGCGCGGGGTGGCTTTGAAATCGCTCGTGAGCGTAACGGACGAGCGGTCGGTGAGCTTGGGACCATCGGCAAACGTGATGCCCGTGAGCACGACGGGCCGCGGGTCGGCGGTATTCGGGGTGCGGTTATAAGTATGCGTGACGTATTGCTGCTGGGCCAACACGCTGCTTTTGCTCACGCCGAGCCGGATGCCGAGGCGCTGGTTCAGGAAGACATCGGAGTAATCGAGCTGGTAGTTGGGCCGGATGACGTAGCGCGGCAAATCGTCGAGGCCGTAGCCTTTCTGCGTGGTCATGGCACCGGAGTTGGCGCTCATGCTGACCTGCCAGTCGAGGCGGCGACCTTTGCGGTCGAAGGCGCGGCGCGTCTTCATGTTGATGGTGCCGGCGGGCGAACTCGCGTCCATGTCGGCGCTAGAGGTGCGGCTGATCTCGACGGATTCGATCGCGGTGATTGACATCTGCTCGAAGCCCACCGAGCGCGATTGGCCGCCGGTGGAGCCGTTGAGCGTGGCGCCGTAGGATACAAACGCGTCGGCACTGGCAATACTCGCGCCGTCCATGGTGACGCCTACGTAAGACTGATCGAGACCGCCGATGCGCGGACCACGGCTGACGCCATCGACGTATTCCACATCGACGCCAGGGAGGAATTTGAGGAATTCACCGACGTTACCCTCGCTGCCGTCGCCGAAGCTGTCGGCCGCGACGGAGGTCGAGATGTTCATGTTGCGTCGCTGTTCCATGATGGCCTTGGCGTTGCCCTCGCGCTCAGTGGTGACGACGAACTTGCTGATCAGCACGACCTCATCCTTGCCCGCGGGCTTGGGGAGCGTGCTCACCAATTCGAAATCGCGCGCGACCGCTGCACCGGCCGTCACCGTGACGGCCGCACGGGCCGTCTGGTAGCCGGAGAACGCCACCTCGAGCGTGGCGCTGCCCGCCGGCACGTTGTCGAGCTGGTAAACGCCGCCCTCCTCGGAATAGACGGTGTTCTGCGTGCCCTGCACCCGGATCTCGGCGTTGCGCACGTATTCACCGGTGCCGGGATTAAAAATCCGGCCGACCACCCGACCCGCCGGAGCCGACTGCGCGAAGACGGCCGAAAGGAGACCGACCGTCGCTAGCAACCAGCCGAGGCAGATTGACCGAGGCGTGAAACGAAAGGTGGAGACGTTAACGGAGGCGTGCATGAGAGGAGTGAGGAGACGGCAATCCCGCGACCCGGCGCGCCCGCAATCAAGGCATATCGGAGACGCAAGAAACCGGACTGTTGAGATGGATACGGCGCGATAACATCGAGATGATAACCCACGTTTTGGTGAACGTTCAACGAGTCTAGTTTTCGCGCATTGGGGCTTGCGCCCACTGCCGCGCGCGGGGTTTCGCCGCACCCGCGTGAGGGTCCGTCGCATCTCCGCTTCCCCTAGAGTTTCTCCGGCCACGGTCTTGCTGGCGCTGCAGAACGAACCGAAAACCCCCACCGCCAAGCGGAAGAAAGCGTAAGAAGCGGCTGGATCGACGGCCCGCCCTCCGCCCAACTAAGCAGGAAGCCGCCGCGAGCACCTCCGTCGTCGGCGCCGCGCGCCCGGCTTACTTATCCTTCCGGTCGCTGCTGCTCTTCTTGGCGGCACCGCCCTTGCCGCCCCCATGCATCATGGTACCGGCGAGCACGCCGATGGCAAAGATGCCAAAAAAGATGAGCGCGGCCGATTCGTAGATCGGCTTTTTCGCCGTGGTGCCGGCGATGGGGAAGAAGAAGTTGATCTCGTGGGTGTTGTTCATGCCCACGTAGAGCATGACAAAAAGCACGGCGAGGATGACGAGGGTCTTGAGGAAGGTGGCAAAGTTCATGGCGGCGGAATCGGATATGCACCGGAGTTAGGCCCCGCCGCGCGGGCGTGCAAATGGAAACGGTTGTTGACCGGCTACAAACCCGTTGAAATCCACCGCTAATCAAAGACCCAGCGCGGCGATGGGGCCTTGGGCGCGAGCGCCCGCGCATTCCGGCCTGCAGACTCGGCGTTGGGCGCCGAGTGCGATCCCGCCTAGAGCTACCGTTCGACGAAAGCGCTCACTTCAACTTCGCGGCGGCGGCGAGGTCGAGCCCGCGGGGCATCAACATGGGCGAGACACGCCCGTGCGACCAAGGACCAACCTCATACCGACGTCCATTGATAAACAGCCTGTCATTGCGAGAAGCGCCGCGACGAAGCAATCCAACTGGATCGCCGCGGCGCGCTTCGCGCACCTCGCAATGACAAACATCTAGAAATTAAGGGACGTTGGGATTAGAGCTTCCAGCGAAGGCCGAAGTTGGCCGTGGCGCCGTATTCCTCGAACTGAACGAAGCGGCTGGCGTTCTCGCCAAAGCGCACGCGGAAGGGCTCGTTAGTCACGTTGAGGATTTCACCGAAGACCTCCCATTGGCGGCTAAATTTGTAGCTACCCGTGAGGTCGAGCTGCGTGAAATTGTCGACGTAGCGGTCTTCAAAGGCGTTCGAACCGAGAGGCTCGTCTTCGCGGAGCCGCGGGGTGCGGAAGTTGACGGCGGCACGAAGGAACAGGCCCTTTTTCTCGTAGGTGAGCGCGAGGTTGCCGATGCGCTTCGATTGGCCGATGAACGGCAGTTTTTCGCCAGGCCGATTGGGGAACGTACCGGAGGAGGAGGTCGCGGTGTAATTAGCGAGGAAGCCAAGGCCGTCGAAGGGCGTGGGCAGCCGGTTGAACTGTTGCTGGTAGGCGAGTTCGAGACCGGTGATCTCGCCCTTGGGACCGTTCACAAAGGTGCTGAGACCGTAGCCCGTCGCGGGGTCGGCTCCGGGGGTGGTCTGCTGATAGGCAAAATCCTTAATGTCCTTATGAAACACGGCGGCGGAGATTGAGCCGAGGGACGAGAAGTAGTGTTCGATCGACACATCGTAGTTCATCGAGGTGAGCGGCTTCAAACCAGGGTTGGACTCGGTGACGAGACGGCTGTCGTCGCTCACGTTGCGCGCCAGCGAGGTCTGCGAATAGGTGGGCCGGCCGAAGGTGTTGCTCCAAGCGGCGCGCACGACGGTCTTTTTGAAGAGATTGTAGGTGAGATACAGGCCCGGCAGGAAGTTGTCGTAAGACCGGCTGACGCTGGCCGGCGCGACCGCGATGGCGCTGCCGGTGGTCTTGATCTGGTTGCCGCGCGTCTCGAACTCCGTGCGCTCATAGCGGGCGCCGAGAGAAAAATTCATGCGGTCAACGGTGACTCCACCCATGCCGTAAAGCGCGAGAACGTCTTCGTTGGT
>NSIG01000027.1 GCA_002737275.1 Opitutia bacterium | reverse complement strand
CAGGCGATGTCGTGCGGGGTATCGCCGATGATCCAAACACGATCGGCTGAAAACGTGACCCCGGTGTGTTCGCGGGCGCGGCGAAGGGCGTGGGGGCCGAGGTCGTTACGGAGCTCGCTGTCGTCGGCGAAAGCCCCGAAAGGAAAGAACTCCCAGAGGCCGTGATGGGCGAGTTTGATGCGGGCGGCGCGGCGGACGTTGCCGGTGAGGAGGGCTTGGGTGATGTCGGGTCGGGCGGCGGCGGTTTCGAGAAGGGACGACACGCCGGGGAGAACCACGGCGCCGGGATGATGGAGCTCGGCGGGGAGGCGGGCGAGGTAGCCGTCAAGATAACGAAGGAAGTTATCCTCGGTATCGGGAATGCCGTGGCGGACAAAGATCTGACGGAAGATGACGCGATCGGTGCGGCCGGCGAAGTCGATATCCGCGAGGTCGGTGGGGACGCCGAAGAGCTCGAGCAGCGGCGGGCGCAGGGCGCGGATGCCGGCGCCGGCCGAGGTGATGAGGGTGCCGTCGATGTCCCAAAGCAGAAGAGTTTTCACTTGAAACAAAACGTGCGGCGGGGCGTCACCGGTTTGCGAATCTGAAATGAACGATTAAGCGTATCTCTAATATGAAAATCTCAAAACTACTCCTAGGGTTGGGCACCCTGCTTTTGGCGGTGGGGCTGGTGGGTTGTGCGACGCCCCAAGCCCGCATTGAAAAGAATCCGGCAGCGTTCGCGCGGCTGTCGCCGACACAGCAAGAAATGATCAAGAAAGGGCAGGCTGGCGTCGGTTTCGACCAAGAGATGGTAAAGCTGGCGCTCGGTGAGCCGGATCGCGTGCGCGCCCGCACCGACGCGCAGGGCACGACGGAGGTCTGGAGCTATGTCACCTACGACGGAGACAACGGTTATCCCCTCTACCGGGGTTTTTATCACCGTTACTACTTCTGGGGTGATCCGCTTTATCCCTACTACATGAACTATGCGTCGCGGAGGACCCGCGAGCAGTTGCGCGTCGCCTTTGATGCGGCGGGTAAAGTCGCGTCGATCGAACAGGAAAAACCGTAAGGATTTCGCGCCGAACGCTGCCGGATTTCGGCTTCAAACCCACGGGCCGGATGTCCGTGCCACTCCGGCGAGGGCCCGACCGCGGTCGGGCCTTTTTGTCAGGCGTGGACGAGGCGGCCGTTGGTCTCGCGGCCTTTGACGTCGACCTGCACGAGGCCGGCGGTGGTGCGCCGGGGACGAATGGCTCAAGGGAAAGGGCGCGACGGCGATCGGGCCGTGACGCCGGGGACGACTGACTTCACATCGCGTGCAGGGCGCGTTTGGCGACGGCGAGGGCGGCTTCTTTGACGGCTTCGCTCATCGTGGGGTGCGCGTGGACGGTGCGCGCAAGGTCTTCGGCGCTGCCGCCGTATTCCATGTGCGTTACGATCTCGGAGATGAGTTCGCCGGCGCCCTTGCCCACGATTTGGGCGCCGAGAATTTTGTCGGTCCTCGCGTCGGCGATAATTTTTACGAATCCATCGATCGCGTCGTTGGCGAGAGCGCGGCCGTTGGCGGCGAAGTTGAACTTGCCGATGTTGACGGCGATCCCGGCGGCTTTGGCGGTGTCCTCGCCGAGGCCGATGCTGGCGACTTCGGGATCGGTGTAGACGATGGCGGGGATGAGATCCCAGTTCACGTGGCCGGCTTTTTGGGCGATCCACTCGGCAACGGCGACGCCGTCTTCTTCGGCTTTGTGTGCGAGCATGGGGCCGGCGACGACGTCACCGAGGGCCCAAATGCCGGGGACGTTGGTCTTGAGGTGGGCGTCGACTTTGACTCGCTTCTTTTCGTCGAGCTGCACGCCGGCGGCGGCGAGATTGAGCGAATCGGTGAACGGGCGGCGGCCGACGGCGACGAGGACCTTGTCGGCGGGAAAGGAGAGTTTCTCGGTGCCGCGCTCGGCGGTGAGGATGCCGTTGGCGTAGCCGGTGACTTTCGCACCGACCTCGATTTTGAGGCCTTGTTTTTGGAGGATGCGGGTGAAGGCGCGGACGATGTCGTCGTCGTAAGTGGCGATGATTTTGGGCAGAAATTCGACGACGGTGACGTCGGCACCGAGGCGGGCCCAGACGGAGCCGAGTTCGAGACCGATGGCCCCACCGCCGACGACCACGAGTTTTTTCGGGACCGAGGAGAATGAGATCGCATGGTCGGACGAGACCACGGTCTCGCCGTCGAACTTCATGAACGGCAGCTCGACGGGAGCGGAGCCGGTAGCGATGACGATATTTTTGGCGGTGATCGTCTGGTCGCCGACGCTGAGGGTGGCCGGGGAAGTGAACGCCGCAGCTCCCCTGATGACGGTTATTTTGCGAGCTTTGGCGAGTTGGGCGACGCCGCCGACGAGTTTGGTGACGACGTCGTCTTTCTTTTTGAGAAGGGTCGCGAGATCGAGTTCGACGCCGGAGAGCTTGATGCCGTGGGCGGCGGCGTGGGATTTGGCGAAGACGAATTGTTCGGAGGAATGAAGCAGGGCTTTACTCGGGATACAGCCGACGTTGAGGCAAGTGCCGCCGAGGGTGGCGCGTTTCTCGACCAGCGCGACCTTAAGGCCGAGTTGGGCGGCGCGGAAGGCGCAGACGTAGCCGCCGGGGCCGGCGCCGATGACGATCAGATCGAAGGATTGGGAAGACATGAAGGCTGAGAGCTGAGGGTCTGGAGCTGAGAGGAGGAAGCCCAAGGCGGGCGTGGACGAGCCACGCCCCTACACGGACAATTTTTAGATCGCGAGCAGGAGCCGCGCGGGATCTTCGATGGCTTGCTTCACCTTCACGAGGAAAGTGACGGCTTCTTTGCCGTCGACGAGGCGGTGGTCGTAGCTGAGGGCGAGATACATCATCGGGCGGATGACGACCTGGCCGTTGACCGCTACGGGGCGATCGTTGATCGCGTGGAGGCCGAGGATGGCGCTCTGCGGTGCGTTGATGATCGGGGTCGAGAGCATCGAGCCGAAGGTGCCGCCGTTGGTAATCGTGAAGACGCCGCCTTCAAGGTCGGCGAGGGTGATCTTGCCGTCGCGCGCGCGCTTGGCGACGTCGCCGATGGCTTTCTCGATGCCGGCCATGCCGAGCGAATCGCAGTCGCGGATGACCGGGACCATGAGGCCCTTCTCCGTGGAGACGGCGACGCCGATGTCGTAGTAATGATTTTCGATGATCTCGTTGCCGTCGATCTGAGCGTTGATGCCGGGGACTTCCTTGAGGGCGTTGACGACGGCCTTCGCGAAGAAGGACATGAAGCCGAGTTTGAAGCCGTTCTTTTTGACGAAGTCGTCCTGATACTTGGCGCGGAGAGCCATGACGGCGGACATATCGACTTCGTTGAAAGTCGTGAGCATGGCGGCGTCGTGTTGGGCGGCGACGAGCCGTTGCGCGATTTTTTGGCGCAAGGGGGACATCTTTTTGCGGGTCTGGCGCGTGCCGGTGGGGACCGTGGGCTTAGGTGCGGCGACCGGGGCGACCGGGGCCGGAGCGGCGGTAGCAGCGGCGGATTTCTCACCGGCGGAGAGCATATCGCCCTTGGTGACCCGTCCGGCCTTGCCAGTGCCGGCGACGGCGGCGGGGTTGATGCCGGTTTCTTCGGCGATACGACGGACGGCGGGAGAGGAGGTCGACTCTTTGGCCGTAGCCGTGGGGGCAGTCGGAGAAGCAGCCGGCGCGGCTGCCCGGGCGGAGGCTTCGGAGTCGATGGTGGCGACGAGTTCGCCGATTTTGACCTCGGTGCCGGCGGCGACTTTCAGGGAAATCATTCCGGCAGATTCAGCGGTGCCCTCGGAGGTGATTTTATCGGTCTCAAGCTCGAAGAGCGGCTGATCTTTTTTGACCGTGTCGCCGTCCTTGACGTGCCATTTGGCGAGGATGCCGGAGCTGATGGATTCGCCCATGGGCGGGATTTTTACTTCGAAATTCATAGAGGTGAGATGGGTGAAAGGAGCGAAAGAGGCGAAGCTAGATCAGAGCGTGAAAGCGTCGTTGAGGAAGGCGGTGAGTTCGAGGCGATGGAGGGCGAGGTTGCCGACGGCGGGAGACGAGGAGGCATCGCGGCCGGCGTAGGTGGGCTTGCGACCGAAGATTTCTTCGAGTTGCGGGGCGAGGTAGGACCACGCGCCCATGTTCTGCGATTCTTCCTGCGCCCAGATGAGGCGCGAGGCGTGGCCGTAAGTGTCGGAGAGTTTGGCGAGTGCGTTTTTGTGGAGCGGGTAAATTTGCTCGATGCGAACGATCGCGGTGTCGGTGATGTTCTGTTTGGCGCGGTAGTCCACGAGGTCGTAGTAGACTTTGCCGGAGCAGAGAATGAGGCGCTCCACTTTTTCCGGCGCGGCCGGATCGTTGATGATTTCCTGGAAGCCGCCGGAGGTGAAGTCCTCGATTTTGGAGACGGCGGCGGGATGGCGCAGAAGGGACTTCGGCGCCATCACGACGAGCGGCTTGCGGAAGTCGCGCCGGACTTGGCGGCGGAGGGCGTGGAAGAAATTTGCCGGCGTGGTGATGTTGGCCACTTGGAAATTATCTTCGGCGCAGGATTGGAGGAAGCGTTCGAGGCGGGCGGAAGAATGCTCGGGACCCTGACCTTCGTAGCCGTGGGGGAGGAGGAGCACGATGCCGCTGGTGCGTTGCCACTTCGACTCACCGGCGGTGATGAACTGGTCGATCATGACCTGGGCGCCGTTGGCGAAGTCGCCGAATTGGGCTTCCCAGATGCAGAGCATCTCGGGGTAGTCGAGCGAGTAGCCGTAATCGAAGCCGAGCACGGCGACTTCGGAGAGCAGGGAGTTGTAAACGCAGAATCGAGCGGTGGCGCCGGGAATGTTCTTGAGCGGCGTGTATTTTACGGCGGTTTCGGCGTCGTTGAGGACGGCGTGCCGGTGGGTGAAGGTGCCGCGTTCGCAGTCTTGGCCGCTGAGACGGACAGGCGTGTTTTCGGCGAGCAGGGAGCCGAAAGCGAGCGCCTCGCCAAAGCCCCAATCGATCGGGCCGCCGTCGCGGTAAGCGGCGGTGCGGGCTTCGAGAAAGCGCTGGATTTTCGGGTTTGTTTTGAAGGTCGGCGGGACGGTGGTGAGGCCTAGGACGACCCGGTTGAGCACGTCGCGGCTCACGCCGGTCTCAACGGGCGTGTGGTGGTAGCCCGGTTGGAAAATAGCGGTCGAGCCCTTGAAGGCGTCGGTGGGTTTAGCTTTCGCGCGTTTGGCGATCTTGGCGGATTCGCGTTCTTTGGCTTTGGTGAGATTTTCTTCGAGGGAGGCGGAATACTCGGCGGTGATGGCTTCGCCCTCGGCGGCAGTGATGGTGGATGCGGTCACCAAGCGGTCGGTGTAAACGGCGGACACGAGCGGGTGGGTGGCGATTTTTTTGTAGAGAATCGGCTGCGTGAAGGCGGGCTCGTCGGTCTCGTTGTGGCCGCGGCGGCGGAAGCAATACATGTCGATGAATACGTCGCGGTGGAATTTCTCGCGGAATTCGAGGGCGAGTTGCGCGACCATGCAGACGGCTTCGGGATCGTCGCCGTTGACGTGGAAAATGGGCGCTTCGATCATCTTGGCGACATCGGTGCAGTAGCGCGTGGAGCGGGCATCGATCGGATCGGTGGTGAAGCCGATCTGGTTGTTGATCACGAAGTGGAGGGTGCCGCCGGTGCGGTAGCCGGGGAGTTGGGAAAAATTGAGGGTCTCGGCAACCACGCCTTGGCCGGCGACGGCAGCGTCGCCGTGGATCAGAAGGGGGAGGACTTTGGTGCGGTTCTCGGTGTCGCCGCGGATACGTTGGCGGGCGCGGGCGCGGCCCTCGACGACGGGGTTGACGATCTCAAGGTGGGAAGGATTGGCGGTGAGCCGGACCTCGACCTGGGCGCCGGAGGTGGTGGTGAGAATGGACTCGTAGCCGAGATGGTATTTCACGTCGCCATCGCCGGCGACGGTGTCGGGCAGGTAGTTTTCGGAAAACTGTTCGAAGAGCTGGTCGAACGATTTTCGCATGACGGAGCAGAGGACGTTGAGGCGGCCGCGGTGGGCCATGCCCATGACGATCTCCTCGACGCCGACCTCGGGGCTATGGTCGATGACCGCGTCGAGCGCGGCGATGATGGTCTCGCCGCCTTCAAGGGAGAATCGTTTTTGGCCGACGTATTTAGTGTGGAGAAATTTTTCGAAGAGCTCGGCCTTGTGGACGCGGCGGAGGATGCGGATTTTCTGCGCAGTGGTGAAGGTCGGCTGAAGGCGGGACGATTCGATGCGGTCGCGCAGCCAGTGGCGGCAGTCGGTGTCTTGGATGTGCGCGTATTCTACGCCGACGTGGCTGCAGTAGGTTTGTTGAAGGGTGGCGACGATGTCGCGGAGTTTCTTCTGGCCGCCGCCGAGGTAGGTGCCGGTATCGAAGGACGTGTCGAGGTCGGCGGCCGAGAGGTCGAATTGCTCAAGGGAGAGTTTGGCGACCGGGGCGGGCGGGCTGCTGAGCGGATCGAGGTGCGCCTGAAGGTGGCCAAGGGCGCGGTAGGCGTTGATGAGGTAGTGGACGCGGGCCTGCTTCAGACTGTCGATGATCGGGGCGGCGGGCGCGGCGGCTGCAGCGGAACCGGTCAAAGCGGAGCTGAGGGAGCCGTTGGAGTTGCCGAGGGAGAAGCCTTGGAAGAAGGCACGCCAAGTCGGATCAACCGAATCGGGATTATCGAGCCAAGTCTCATACATCTGTTCGATAATGGCCGAGTTGGCGTGGGTCGGGACAGTCGTGGAACTCATGAAGAAATTAAACGTAAGGATGAAAAATGTGGTGGGAAGATCCGGCGAGGGAACCAAGGAACAGCGTGAGCCGCTCCCGGCGACAGCGCCAGCAAGAGGTTTGAGGAGGAGTAGAGCACGATGAACAGGGCGGAGACAAGTCCGGGGCGGTGGGTCTCGGGGATTGCAATCGGGCTTAACGTGGGTAGCTGACGGATAAGCAACGCAGCTATTTTGGCGGCGGACGAACCACTGCAATTTTTAACAACTCTGGGCGAAACCCCGGCGAAACCCGAAATGGAAATTCAAATCAAGTTGGCGATTACCAGAATGTTGGCGGCGATAAAGTCCGGTGACGGGCAGATCGTAGCGGAGGCGATGGCGGAGCTGGACGGCTGCTTGGAGCAGGAGCGGATGACGTTGCACCCGCAATTGGTGCATTTTTTGGAGAATCGCAGCTACGCGAAGGCGCTGATGTTTCTTGGCGGCGAGACGGATATTCCCGTGGGTGTGTGCGGCGGTGGGCGGGCACGGAGCTGAACGCGAAATTTGAGAACGTGAGGACCTTTTGACGATGAACGCGCACGGGAAAATTTCGACGGATGGGGGCCAGGGTCTGGGGCAGAATCCGTTTGGGGCGTTGAGTGGGGCGGGGTTGCCGAGCGCGCCGGTCCGACCGGCGGTCGGGCCCAGTGTGAAAGCGGGGAGCGGCTCGAAGGCGATGGCGCCCGAGACGAATCGCGGGCGACTTGAGGTGCGGCGTGAGACGGGCGGCCGCGGCGGAAAGACGGTGACGACCGTGAGCGGATTTACCGGGATCGGTTTGCCGGAAAAGGAGCAGCTCTGCAAAAAAATGCGCGGGGCCTGCGGCTGCGGTGGAACGGTGAAAGACGGCGTGATCGAGATTCAGGGCGACCAGCGCGAGACGGTAGCACGGATTTTGACGGAGGCGGGCTTCCGGGCGGTGATGGCCGGCGGGTGAGCCAAGCCTCAGGCGGCGAGACCGGCGGCGAGGGCGAGGGCGCTCTTCGCGCGGTTCATGATGTAGAGGTGGTAGCCGGGGGCACCTTGGGCGAGGAGATCGCGGATCTGGGTGAGCGCCCAGTCGAGGCCGATGATCTCGACGACCTCGGTGTTTTCGGCGGCGACTTCAAGGCGCTTGATCAGCGCGGGCGGCAAAGCGGCGCCGCACATGGCGGTGAAGCGTTGGACCTGTTTCAACGATAGCACGGGCATCAGGCCGGGCACGATCGGCACGTTGATTCCGGCCGCGCGGCATTTTTCAACGAAGCGGTAATAAACGGCGTTGTCGAAAAAGAGCTGTGTGGTGACGAAGGCGGCACCGGCGTCGACTTTGCGTTTCAAGGCGTCGAGGTCGGCTTCGAGCGTGGTGGCCTCGGGGTGCTTCTCGGGGTAGCCGCCGACGCCGAGGCAGAAATCGGGGTGGCGGGCCTTAAGCAAGGCTACGAGCTCGTTGGCGTAGCGAAGGCCGTCGGCCGCGGCCGTGAACGTGGTCGCGCCCTTGGGCGGATCGCCCCGGAGGGTCATGATGTTGCGAAAACCGCCGGCGTGGATGCGATCGGCGAGGTCATGCAGCTCGGCGCGGGTGTGGCCGACGCAGGTCAAGTGAGGCATAACTGTGAAGCCGAGTTCTTGGCGCAGTAGCGCACTGACTTGCGCGGTGCGTTCCCGGGTGGTGCCGCCGGCCCCGTAGGTTACAGAAACAAAGTCCGGTGAAATACTGCGGAGGGCGGTCGCGGTGGCGCGGAGGGCCTCGACGCCGGCGTCGTCCTTGGGTGGGAAAAATTCAAGGGAGCGCAGTGGACGGCCGAGCGCGAAAAAGTCGGAAATGGGGCGGTCGGACGGGGTAGGTGCAGAAGGAGACGACATGACATATCAACATATTGGCAAGTGATGATATGTGTAAAGATCTGAGTTAGCAGGCGCGGTATCTACCGGGGAGCGGCTCCTGCGTTTAGGGTTTTTGAGGCTCTGCGGCGGGCGCGGGTGGCGGGGCGGGCTCGAAGAGGTCGGCGGATTTTTGGGGGAGGCTCGTGAAGGTGTAGTCGGCGATTTGGAAGGCGCGCTTGGCCATGAGGGCTTTGACCGGGGCGGCGGCGTCGCTGTGGGCGATGCCGACGAACACGGGACCGGCGGGGATGGTTTCGAATTCGGGGGTCAAAAGTTTTGGGTCCGGGGCGGGCGTCGGGGCGGTTGGCGACGGGGGTGTCGCGGCGCCGAGGAGCGATTTGTCGGCGACGGGGGGCTTCATCTTTTTCTCCTCGGGTTTGCGGGCGAGGCTGATGGTGACGGTTTTGCCGTCAAAGGCGGTGAGGGTGTAGGCGCGGGCGTGGGGTTTTGCCGCGGCGACTTTGGCGTCGGCGGGATCGGAGGTGTCCGAGAAGCGGATCGAGGTGAGGGTGTTGAGCGCGGAGGCGAGGGTGTCGGTCTTGGGTTTTTGGCCGGCGGGAGTGGCGGTGGTGGTCCACGGGTCTTCTTTTTTCGCGCGGGTGAACGTGATGGGTCCGCCCTCGGTGAAAGTGAGTTCGATTTTGGCGATATCGTCCGGCTTGAGGGCGAGCAGTTCGGCGTTGGCCCAGTTTTTAGGTTCGAGGTCGAGGTAGGTGTTCAGTGAAGCGAGGAAGGCTTTGGGCTCGTTGCCGTAGCGGAGGAAACGACCGGCGCCGCTTTCGGGGTTTTTGCCCAGCGTGACGGTCCACAGCTCTTTGGCGGCGGAGTCGAGCAAGGTGATCGTGATGTCTTTGAATTCGAGGCGTGCGATGCGCTCGGGATTGGTGGTGACGAGGCGGGTGAGTTTGGCCTCGGTGAGATCGCCGACGAGCCGGGTGACGCGGGAGAAATCGACGGGGAAATCGTGGTAGGACGGGACGCGCCAAACGCCGTTGGCGTCGCGTTTCACCGTCAGAGATTTGCCCGATTCGGTGAGGCGGAGTTCGGCGACTTTTTCGGCGGTGGCGGCGTCGAGCACCGGTTGGTTAAGGCGCGCATCGGCGGTGACGGCGGGGGCGGGTTTGCGGATGAAAAAGACGACGACAGAAAGCGCAGCGAGAGCGGCGACGATGAGCAGGAGGGATTTGAGTTTCATCGGGACGAGGCGAAAGGCGTGGGCGTGATTCTTAAAAGGCGTAGTTAAAGCGTCGAGGGCGTGGAACTTGGCGTGGGATTGGGCTCGGGCGTGGAGGGCGGGTCGGAGACCCTGCCCTACTTTTTGCGGGAGCGGGCGAACCAGAGGCCGAAGATTCCGATCAGGCCGGGGGCGGCGAGGAGGTTGAGGATGAGCAGCCGGTTTTCGAGTTGGTCGATGTCCTCGCGGAGCGCGCGGCGGATCTGGCGGCGCTCGCCGCTCATCGCGGCCTGTTGCTTCTGGAAGTCGGCGATGGCCTTGGTCACTTCGGGCGAGGCCACGAGGCGATTGGCTTCGCCTTTTTTGCCCTGAAGTTCGCTGAGTTTTTGCTGAACGGATTGGAGGCGGGTTTCGAGCTCGGAGAGTTTTTCCTGATACTTTTGGTTGGCGTTGATCTCCAGCGTGCGGACGACCTCGAAGGGGCGCAGGGAATTGCCCTTGCCGCGGATGGAAATGAGGTCCGACGAGCCGGAGAGGAACTCGAGGGAGTTGGCGGCGAGGGCGAGGTTGTCGTTGATGGGTTCGGCGGCGGTCTGGCCGAAGAAATTCATTTTGCGGATGCTGTAGTCGTCGAAGAGCCAGTCGGTGTCGGCGATGATGAGGAGGGTGGAGGTCGTCGTGGACGACGTCAGTTGAGAGTTGAGAGTTGAGGGTTGAGAGTTCGGAGCGGCGGCGGGGTCGGCGGGTTTGTCGTCTTTGGGGGCGCCGGCGGGGAAGGCGGTTTTGAATTTACCGGTGACGAGGGCGGCGACGGTTTTCTTGCCGGAGGGGATGATCTGGCGGGCGATGGCGTCGGGCTGGGCGAATTGTAGCGTCATCGCGGCGAGTTCGCCGGATGAAGCGGAGGACTGGATGAGCGGCGTGAACGTGGTGGTCGCTCCGGCCGTGGCGATGAAGGCGCCGGACTCGATGAAGATCGTGGAGTTGAGTTGGCCGGTGGTGGCCGAAGTGGAACTGAAGTTGGCGCGGCGGAGATTCAGCCAGACGGGGTAGCGGGCGATTTGGCCGCCCTGGATTTGGACTTGGGTGGCGTTTTCCAAATCGCCGACGATTTTCTGCGGATCGTAGGTGACGCCATAGGCGGTGAGCAGGGCGGGGAGGTCGCTGGCGACGTTGGGCGTGGGCGCGCCCATCATCTGTTGCTGCGGGTTGGCCTGACGCTTGAAGTGTTGGGACGCGGGATCGACGGCGAGAAAGACGGGTTTGCCGCGGAGGATAAACTGGTCGATGGCAAATTGAAGTTTTGGGGCAACGTCCTGCGGGTGGATGACGGCAAGGACGTCGAGGCCCGGTGGGAGCTCGGTGGCGCCGGGCTCGATGCGAATGATCTCGAAGGTTTTTTCCCACTCGGTGGCGACGAACTGGCCGGGCTTGGGCTGCTGGCGCATCATCATCATCATTTGCGCTTCTTGGGCGCTGGTGCCCTGGAGCGGGAGGCTGGTGAGCAGGCCGAGTTTCCGTTTGTCGATCTGCTGGACGCTGTAAACGAGCTGCGAGAGATCGTATTCGAGGAACTGCTCACGCTGGGGGTTGAGCGCGGCAAGGGTTTTTTGTTGGTCGGCTTGGATGGCAACGAGGCCGAACTGGATCTGCTCGCCGGTGGTGGGGATGAGCTGTGGTTGGATGCCAGCGGCGGTGGCTTTTTCTTCTTCGGGCGTGTCGGGGCGCGGGTCGATGATGTTGAGGGTCAGCTTGCCGCGGGAGGCGCGAGCGTATTGGCGGAGCATCTCCTCGACGCGGGTCGCGTAGTTTTTGTAGGCGATGGGCAGGCCGGTTGCAGATTTTGTGAAATAGAAATCGAGGACGACGGGTTCTTCGATTTTGCCGAGCAGGGCTTGGGTGCCGGGGGAAAGGGTGTAGATTCGCTCGGCAGTCGTATCGAGGCGCACCGGGAGGGACGAGGCCAAGAAGTTGACGAGAACGAGGCCGATGAAGAGGAGGGCGATGGCGAGGATTTTGCCGCTGGGTTTCATGGGGCGGAGAAAGGAAAAGCTGGGAGTTGAGAGTTGAGAGTCCGAAGCGGAAAACAGAATCGGCCGCGAGCGGGCTCCTACCGTTCGAGGGCGACGACGTTGAGGAAGAGGGTGAAGCCGATCAGAGAGAGGAAGAAGGCGACGTCTTTCGGGTCGACGATGCCCTTGGTGAAAGCGTCGAAGTGGGTGACGAAGCTGAAGTTTGAAACGACATCGGCGATGCCGACGGGCAAAAAGCTTTCGAGCGTGGTGGTGAAGCTGCTGAGGCCGAGGAACACGAGCATCGCACAGGCGGCGAGGCTCAGGATGAAGCTGATGACTTGGTTCTTCGTCAGAGCGGAAGTGAGGGCGCAGATGCCGAGGTAGGCGCCGGCCATGAGGATCGCGCCGAGGTAGGTCGAAGCGATGATGCCCCAGTCGGGATCGCCGAGGAAGGCGACGGTGAGGGCCATCGGGAAGCTGAGCAAAACCGCGAGAGTAAGAAATGCCCAGCCGGCGAGAAACTTGCCGAGAACGGCCTCGAGCGTGGTCACGGGCAAGGTGAGGAGCAGCTCAACGGTGCCGGAGCGTTTTTCCTCGGACCAGAGTCTCATGCCGACGGCGGGTACGATAAACATGAACAGCCATGGGAAAAACAGGAAATACGTTTCCAGGCTTGCTGTGCCGGCTTTAAAGAAATTGCCGTAGCGGGAGAAAGCGAGCGACACCGAGATAAGGAGGAAGGCGATCAGGAAGACGTAGGCCACGGGCGAGCGGAAGTAGCCGAGAAACTCGCGTTTAAAGAGGGGGCGGATCTGGCTCATAAGAGGAGTAAGAGGTGTAAGCAGGAAAGAGGAGTAAGGGATCGGAGGCGGCGCGCTGCCAGCTAGGTGGTGAGGGCGCGGAAGATCTCGTCCAGGCGGGCGCCGGGTTGGCGGGCGCGAAGGGCGGACGGAGTTTCATCGGCGACGATGCGACCGCTCGCGATGATGATCACCCGAGTGCAGATGGCCTCCACTTCTTCGAGAATGTGAGTGGAGAGAATCACGGCTTTCTCGGCGGCCATGTTCCGAATGAGGGTGCGGACTTCGTTCTTCTGGTTGGGATCGAGGCCGTCGGTCGGTTCGTCGAGGACCAGGGCGGGCGGGTTGTGAATCAGGGCTTGGGCGAAGCCGACGCGCTGTTTGTAGCCCTTGGAAAGCGTTTCGATCGTTTGCGTGCGGACGGAGGCGAGATGGGTGAGCCCAAGGACGTGCTCGACGCGGGCGCGTTTCTCGCTGGTTTCGCGGAAGCCGCGAATTTCGGCGATGAAGCGCAGGAATTCCTCGACGGTCATTTCAGGGTAGGCGGGAGCGCTTTCAGGCAGGTAGCCGAGCTGGCGTTTAACGCCCACGGGGTCGACGGCGACGTCGATGCCGCCGACGGTGGCGGTGCCGGCGTCGGGCCGGATGAAGCCGGTGATCATCTTCATCGTAGTAGACTTACCGGCACCGTTGGGGCCCAGGAAGCCGAGGATTTCGCCGCGTTTTACGGTGAAGGTGATGCCGTCCACGGCGTGTTTGTTGCCGTAGGTTTTAACGAGGCCTTTGACTTCGATCATGGGGAAAAATTGGGTGGTCGACCGTATGGGGGCGGGAGAGACAGGGATGCAAAAAAAATTTCGGGGAAGGATTCAAGCCGATTTTTACCGATTAGGTTTCGGTAGAAAAAAAGCCAAAAATCCGAGGAGAGGGAGAAAAGCGCAGACCTTGAAGACATAGTCGAGCCCCTGGTAGTCGGCGAGAATTCCTAGGGCGGCGGAACCGAGCCCGCCCATGCCAAAAGCAAATCCGAAGAAGATGCCGGAAACGAGACCGACACGGTGTGGCATCAGTTCTTGGGCATAGACGAGGATCGCGGAGAACGCCGAGGCCAGGACGACGCCGATCACGACCGTGAGCGCGGCGGTCCAAAACAAGTTGGCGTGAGGTAAAATCAAGGTGAACGGTACGACGCCGAGGATCGAAACCCAGATGACGGCTTTGCGGCCGATTCGGTCGCCCACGGGGCCGCCGATGATCGTGCCCGCGGCGACCGCGCCGAGAAAAATAAAGAGCAGGAGTTGGGAGGTTTGAATCGAGACCTGGAATTTCTCGATGAGGTAGAACGTGTAATAGCTGCCGAGGCAGGCCATGTAGAAATATTTTGAAAAGATGAGCACAGTGAGGATCGCGATGGCGGCGATGACGCGACGGCGCGGCAGCGGCGCTGGAAGTGCGGCGCGGTGAGTCGAGGCGTGGGTGAAGGCGAGTTGGGCGTGATACCAGTGGCCGACGCGGGTGAGCAAAATGAATCCGACGATGGGGACGACGGCGAACCAAGCGACCCGGGACTGCGAGTGTTGGGCGACGAAAAGTGCGGCAAGCAGCGGACCGAGGGCGCTGCCGGCGTTGCCGCCGACTTGAAAAAGAGACTGGGCGAATCCGTGGCGGCCACCGGAAGCGAGCCGGGCGACGCGGGAGGCTTCGGGGTGGAAAATGGAGGAGCCGAGCCCGACGAGCCCGCCGGCGATGAGCACGGCCGAGAAGGTGGTGGCAAAGGCGAGCAGCAGCAGGCCGACGAGCGACAGGACCATGCCGGCAGCAAGCGAGTAGGGCTGCGGATGGCGGTCGGTGAACAGACCGACGACCGGCTGGAGCAGCGACGCGGTGAGCTGAAATGCAAGTGTGATGAGGCCGATCTGGGTGAAGGTGAGGTTGAGGGACTCCTTGAGGAGCGGGTAGAGCGCAGGGAGCAGCGACTGGACGGTGTCGTTGAGCAGATGGCCCACGCTGAGGGCGCAGAGAATGCCGAGGGCGGGAGACGGTTTGGCCACCGGTGAGGCGGCAGGCGCGGTGGTCATGCTGAAGGGATGCCTAGCGGGGGCGTGGAGGGCGGGTCGGAGACCCGGCCTTACGCTTGGGCCAGCTCGCGGGACTTCTCGGTCTTGAGACGGAGCTGACCGCAGGCGGCGGCGATATCGTGGCCTTTTTCGCGGCGCAACGTCACGGGAACGCGGGCGGCACGGAGGACATCGGCGAAGCCTTCTTGCACCATGACGCTCGGGCGTTTCCACGGCAGACCCTCGACGGTGTTGTAAGGAATGATGTTTACGTGCGCGTGGAGGTCGCGGGCGATGTCGCGGAGTTCGCCGGCTTGTTCGACCGAGTCGTTGACGTCCTCGATGAGAATAAACTCGAGGGTGACCATGCGGCCGTGTTTCTCGGAAAACTCGCGGACGGCGGGGATGAGTTTTTCGAGCGGATAGGCCTTGTTCACCGGCATGATTTTTTCGCGGACCTCGTTGGTGGAACCGTGGAGGGAGACGGCGAGACGGAAGCCGATGGGCTCCTCGGCGAGTTTGAGGATTTTTGGGACGAGGCCGCTGGTGGAAACGGTGATGCGGCGGGCGCCGAAGCCGAGGCCCCACTCGGCGTTGAGGATGGTGAGGGCGCGGATGAGGGCGTCGTAATTGGCGAGTGGTTCGCCCATGCCCATGACGACGATGTTGTCGAAGGAGGCGAGTTCGGGGCGGGCGCGGGGCGTGGTGGCGTCTTCGCGGTAGCAGACCTGGAGGAGCTGGGAGACGATTTCGCCGGCGGACATGTCGCGCTTGAGTCCGGCAAGGCCGCTGGCGCAGAACACGCAGCCCATGGCGCAACCGACCTGGGTGGAAATGCAGATGGTTTTTCGGGAAAGCTCCTCGCCGACATCAGACTGCGGGGCGCGGATGATGACGGATTCGATGAGGGAACCGTCGCGGAGTTCGAGGAGGAGCTTGTCGGTGACGTCGCCGGATTCCTTGGTGAGGACGAGGGTCGAGGGAGTGAGGTCGAAGGTGGCTTCGAGCTTCGTGCGGAGGGGCTTGGGGAGGTTGGTCATCGCGTCCCAAGTGCGGGCGCGTTTTTTATAGACCCAGTCGAGAATTTGTTTCGCGCGGAACGTCGGCTCGCCCAGTTCGCGCAGGTGCGCGGTGAGTGAGTCGAGGGTTTCGCCGAAGAGGGCGGGCTGGGCGGGAGTGAATTTCATGAGTGCGGTTCATCATGCTGCCCGCCAGTTGGGGTGCAAGCGGGGTGACGGGCGAGGCGTCTCATCTGCCAGCTATTTCCAATTGCTAGCCGAGGGAGTCCCGGCCAAACCGATTCTTAGTTGGGAGGCGGTTCGCCTCGGTCCGGCTGAGGCGGCGACGTGGTTACGCTCGGGTTTCGATGCGGAGACGGCGGGACTTTGGAAGCAGCAATCGTTCACTGCACAGGACGCTGTCGCTTGGAAAAAGAACGGCTTCTCTCTCGATGCCGCCGTGAAAGAACGCGCCAAGGGACTGAAACCGATCGGCGTAAGCTCCTATCGGGGGAGGGGTGTCGATCTCAGGGATTCAGGTGGCGCACGAGCCAGGCGCGGGCGGCGACGACGGACTCTGGGTTGGTCTTGTGGCCGGTGTTGGGCTGGAGGGTGAGCGTGAAGTTCTCCTCGGCCCCGGCGGCTTTATAGGCGGCGCGGGCGGCGGCGGCGCAAAGTTCGAGTCCAGGTAGCGGCGTGCGCTCATCCGAGTCTCCGTTGATGGCGAGGAAGGGACGCGGTGCAATGAGTGGGAGCATCGCCGGGCCGTCGAAACGGTCGTAGATCCCCGGGGCGACGCGGTCATAAAAACGGCGCACGAAGGCGGTATCGGGCTTGGTTATGCCCGCACCCTTGGCGGCGGCATCGAAGGCGGCCTGGACGGTGCCGATGCGGGATTGCCACGCGTCGTGGTCGACGGCCCAACCGAAACTTTGGACGCCGATGAAGGCGACCGTCGCGGCGATGCGCGGATCGGCGGCGGCGGTGAGGTAGGCCTCGATGCCGCCTTTTGAAAAGCCGATGAGCGCGATGCGGGCGGGGTCGACGTCGTCGCGGGCGACGATGCAATCGACCAGGCGGGAAATGTCCCACGTGGAGTCGATGAAGAACGGGTGTTCTTGGCCGGTCTGGAAGGCGCGAAGGATGGCGGCGTTGTAGTCGGCGGTGCCTTTGGGCTGCGAGGCGCGCGCGCCGTGGTAGCGGGCGTCGATGGCGACGGCGATGAAGCCGTCGGCGGCGAGTTGTTCAAGGAGGGCGAGTTGGGTCTCTTTGTTTCCACCGGTGCCGTGGAGGGCGATGACGACGGGCTGGCGGACGGAGGCAGAGGCGGAGGAGGTTTGCTTGAGGAGGATTCCGGGGACGCGGTTGGTGGCGTCGGAGGCGAAATTAAAGTCGAGGCGAGAAAGGCCGGAGGGAGCGGGGGACGACGAGGTTTCGAACTTGGCGTCGGCTGGCACGCGGGGGCGGTCGATGAGTTTGAGGAACTCGGCGCGAGTGTCGGTGGCCATGAGTGAAGGAGCGGCGAGAGGGAGGACGGCGGCGAAGACAAGCGGTAGGAGACGGCGGAGAAACATAAAAGCGGGGTAAGGGTGAGGGCGGGTCGGAGACCCAGCCCTACTTTTTACTTTGCGAGGGCGCGGTTGAGGGCGCTGACGATGGCTTTGATCGAGGCGAGTTCGATATTGGTGTCGATGCCGGCGCCGTAAAGGGCGAGGCCGCGCTCGGTCTTGATCTGAATATAACTCACGGCGCGCGCTTCGCTCCCGCTGCCGAGGGAGTGTTCGCTGTAATTAAGCACGTCGAACTTCGGCAGTTTCGTGGTCGCAAGGGCGCGCACGAAGGCGGCGATGGGGCCGTTGCCGGTGCCGGTGAGGGCGTGGACGATGCCGGTGAACGTCATCGCGGCTTCGCAGGTCACGTTGCTGTCGCGCTCGGTGGTTTTAAAATGCTGGAGCACGAGGGGCGCGTCGGCCTGCTCGAGGTATTCGCGGCGGAAGATGGTGTTGATCTCTTCGGCGGAGAGCTCGGTGCCCTTGGCGTCGGCACGGTCGTTGATGAGTTTGCCGATTTCCTTGTGCATGAGTTTTGGCAATTGGAAGCCGAAGGCATTCTCGAGCACATAAGCGACGCCGCCTTTGCCGGACTGGCTGTTGATGCGGATGATGGCTTTGTAGCTGCGGCCGAGGTCGGCGGGGTCGATCGGGATGTAGATTACGTCCCAAGGTGCGTCGGGTTTTTGGACGGCCCAGGACTTTTTGATCGCGTCTTGGTGCGAGCCGCTAAAGGCGGTGAAAACGAGCTCGCCGGCGTAAGGCTGGCGGGGAGGAACTTCGAGTTTGGTGCAACGCTCGTAGACGTCGCGGACGTGATTGATGTCGGAGAAATCGAGGCGGGGATGGATGCCGTGCGTGTAGAAATTCAGGGCGACGGTGACGAGGTCGAGGTTGCCGGTGCGCTCGCCGTTGCCGAAGAGCGTGCCCTCGACGCGGTCGGCGCCGGCGAGCAGGGCGAGTTCGGTGGCGGCGATGCCGGTGCCGCGGTCGTTGTGGGTGTGGAGAGAGATGAACGTGCGGTCGCGGCGGGTGAGGTGCGTGGACATCCACTCGATCTGATCGGCGTGGACGTTGGGCGTGGCGTATTCGACGGTGGCGGGGAGGTTGAGAATGATTTTGTTCTCCACGGTCGGTTCCCAGACGTCGGTCACGGCCTCGCAGATTTCGAGAGCGAAATCGAGTTCGGTGCTGGTGAAGCTCTCGGGCGAATACTCGAAGCGCACGTGCGTGCCGGCGGCGGCGAGGGTGGCGGTGTGTTGTTTCACCCAAGCGGTGCCGCGGGTGGCGATGGCGACCACGTCGGCTCGGGCAGCGTTGAAGACGTGCTGGCGCTGGGCGGGCGAGGTGGAGTTGTAGAGGTGAAAGATGATGTGCTTGGCACCGGCGAGAGCCGCGCAGCTCCGCGCGATGAGGTCTTCGCGGCATTGGCAAAGGACTTGGATGGCGACGTCGTCGGGGATGCGCTTCTCCTCGATCAGGCGGCGGCAGAAATCGAATTCGATCTGCGAGGCAGAGGGGAAACCGATCTCGATTTCCTTGAAACCGATTTTCACGAGCAGGTCGAAATACTCGAGTTTCTCATCGACGCTCATGGGTTGGGCGAGGGCCTGATTGCCGTCGCGGAGATCGACGCTGCACCAGATCGGGGCTTGGGTTAAAGTGCGGTTGGGCCACTCGCGGTTGGGCAGGGCGACGGGGGGAAACGGACGGTATTTGGAGACGGGCGCGGATTGCATGGCGGAAAATGGAGAATGAAAATGGGAGGTTGGAGCGACGTGGAGCGGGAAGCGAGCAGCCGAACCGTCAGTCCGCGACACGGCGGACACGGGAAATTTCTATCAGGCCAACGCGCGATCAACCGACAAGCGGTCAATCAATGATCGCGCGTGTTCGTAAGTCGAAGGGCCTGGGAGAGGAGAGTCATTGCAATGCACAGACGGCTAGCGGTGCGGTGGAGCGAGAGTCAAGAAAGGGCTTTGTGCGGTCGAGTGTAACCGGGTGGATTCGAGGCCCGTCTTGCATGAAGTGCAGGTTTTTAACTCTATCCTCCTATGTCTGATGAACCGCCGTTCGACGTGGCCGGCTGCTTGGATCGCGTGCGCCGCCGTGACCAGGCCGCGGCACGCGAATTGGTCGACCACTTGTATCCGCTGGTTATCCGCATTGTTCGCTCCCACCTGCCCCGGCGGGTTGCCGAGGAAGACTTGGCGCAGGATATTTTTTTGAAAATGTTCACCCGACTCGAACAATATCAGGGCGCGGTGCCGTTTCCGCACTGGGTCTCGAGGATCGCGGTCACGACGTGCATCGACCAGCTGCGCGCGCAGAAACGCCGGCCGGAATTTCGTTGGGCGGATCTTTCGGAGAACGAAGCCGAGGTGCTTGATGCGGTGATGACGAACGAGAAGGACGTGGCGGCCAATGACGCGATGGCGGCGCATGAATTGGTCCATAAGCTCCTCGATCAGTTGAAGCCCGACGACCGGATGGTGCTGCAACTGCTCGATATGGAGCAGAAGACCATCGCCGAGATCGGCGAACTCACCGGTTGGAACACCTCGCTCATCAAAGTGCGTGCCTTCCGGGCGCGGCGGAAGTTGCGCTCGATGTTTTTGGAATTGCAACAAAAGGAACGAACATGAAACCGACCGATCACGATCAATCCTGGGCCCGGCTCACGGCCGGCGCCCGGCGGGCCCCGCGCGGGCCGGATGCCGCGGCGCCCTTTGGCTTTTCGACTCGGGTGGCGGCGCTGGCGTTTGCCGCGGAGGGGCCGATGCGCTCGCTGCTGGAACGGTTTTCGCTGCGGGCGGTGGGCGTCGCCAGCCTGCTGGCGGTGGCAAGCGTCGTCGTGAGCTATCCTGTGCTCACCGCGCACCCCGTTGACGACGAGTTGATCGCGCTGGAGGACCCGGTAGCGATGCTGCTTGAGGACGGCGAATAAACCGATGAACAAACCTTGGAAAGTGGTTCTCGCCTTTGCCACCGTCTTTGCGGCGGGTGCGATCTTTGGCGGATTGCTGATGGTGCGGATCGGGCCGCGGATCATGGAGCAGAAGCGTGCGAAGTCGATGCCGCCTACCCCGCCGATGTTGCTGCGTCACTTCACCGATCAGCTCGACCTGACGGCCGCGCAGAAAGAAAAGATTCGGCCGATGGTGGAGAAGATGGAGGAAGAAATGCGAGCGCTCCGGCAAAATTCGCTCAAGGAAACGGGCGCCATGCTTCGCGGGTTGCAGCAGAGATTTGCCGCGGAATTGACCCCGGATCAGCGCAAGAAATTGGACAAATTGCAGGAGAAGCAGCGCGAACGGATGCGGGAGGATCGACCTGGTTTGCAGTTTTTCCGCGAGCGAATCGGGGGCAAACGCGAGGGCCCGCCGCCCGAGCCGAAGAAGGACTGAAGTCCGAACCGGGTTGGGGCGGGAAATTAGGGTTGCGCGGCGTTTCGACCCCCGCATGGTTTCCCTCGGCCAGGTGCCATGCATGGGCAGGCGCGTGAACCCCGCCAGGGCCGGAAGGCAGCAACGGTAATGTCGTCCTCCCAGTGCCGTGGATTGCCTGGCCACTTTTTTTTCGTGGGCCGATGTAGGAGCTTGCTTGCAGGCGCTCCGGGGGTTGCGCTGAGAGTTTAATCGCCCGCAAGCGGGCTCCTACTTCTGAGATGCCCACCGGTTACCAAGTCATCGCCCGCAAATGGCGTCCGCAGATTTTCGCGGATGTCGTGGGACAGGACCATGTGGTCAGGACGTTGAAAAATGCGATTGCCCGGAACCGGATCGCGCACGCCTATCTCTTCGTCGGGCCACGCGGCACGGGCAAAACTTCGACGGCGCGGATCTTTGCCAAGGCGCTCAACTGCACCGGCGGGCCGAACGCGGATTTCGATCCGAACGACCCGGCGGTCTTGTCGATTGCGGACGGAACCCACCTCGATGTGATCGAGATCGACGGGGCCTCGAACAACGGCGTCGAACAGGTGCGCGATCTCCGCGAGACCGCGCGTTATTCGCCGGCGCAGGGCAAGTTCAAGGTCTACATCATCGACGAGGTCCACATGCTCTCGACGGCGGCGTTCAACGCGTTGCTAAAGACCCTCGAGGAGCCGCCGCCGCACGTGAAGTTCGTCTTTGCGACGACGGAAGTGCAGAAAGTGCTGCCGACGATTCTCTCCCGGTGTCAGCGGTTCGATCTGAAGCCGATTCCGGCGCCTTTGATTATTGAGCGCCTCAAGAAGATTGCGGTAGAAGAAAAGATAACGGTGACCGAAGCGGCGCTCGCTTGTATCGCGCGCATGGCGGACGGCGGGATGCGCGACGCGCAATCGATTTTTGACCAGATGATCTCGTTTTGCGGGACGGAGATAGCCGAGCCCGACGTGCTCGACGTTTACGGGCTCGTGGGCGCGGAGAAGATCGCCGAGTTGGCATCGACCTTGGCGACGGGCGATCATGCGAAGCTGGTGGCGATCGTGGACGAGTGCGACGCGGCGGGGCGGGACTTGGTGCGTTTGCTGACGGATTTGCAGGAACTGGTGCGCGGGGCGTTGCTTGATGCGATTGCGAAGGGCGGCCGCAGTGACCGACTGGGCGGCTTGCCGATGACGACGGAGCAAATCACGCGGTTGCTCGACGGGCTGCGCGAAGGCGAAGGCAGTGTGAAGCTAGGTCTGGCGGAGAAGATAAATTTCGAAGTGACGTTGTTAAAGGCCATCGAGGCGAGCCGCGCGCGAGCGATCGACAGCCTGATCAAGGAACTGGCGTCGCTTGCCGAGGAAGTGCCTGTGGCGACGATTTCCCCGGGCGACGACAGCGAAAAAAAAAAGGACTGAGCGAGCGGTTGGAGCGGCGGTTGAGCGCGGCTTTGGCGTACGGGGCGCCGACGACGGTCTCTAAACGAATGGCGGCCGACGGTGAGTTGCCGGATGAGGCCGGCGAAGGCGTGGCGATGCTGCCGGCGGTAGTGCCGGAAGCGCCGAGCGCTGGTGGGCTGTTTGGCGACGAGGCGCCTTGGCCGACGGATGCGGCGAGCGATGGCGCGGTTTTGGCGGAGGCACGCGAGCGAGGCGAGGCGGTAGTTGGGTTGTCCGTTGCGGCAACGCGGGCGGAAGAAATCGAGAAAGGTCCGCTACCGCCACTGGATGAGATGATACAGCGAATCCCGACGGCCGTGCGGGAGGTGTTGGAAGAGCTTTACCGGGCGAAATTCACGACGGTGCGGCGCGTCCCCGCGAAGGATTTGAAATCGTAACGACCGGTAAGCGTTCAAACGGGCCACATCGGGCCGAGGTGGGGTCGACCGGCGACCGGGCGGGCGTAGAAGTAGGTTTCGATCGGTGCGACGGAGCCGTGGGAGCACGGAGTGGCGAGGGGAATCTTGGCGCGGCGGTAGAGATTTTCGGCGATGCCCTCGAACTCGTCGAGGTGAGCGAGGCAGAGATCGTCGACGGACCAAAGTTCGCCGGTCACGCCCTCACGGTCTTCGGGCGAAAGGACGAGACCGGGGTAGTCGCCAAGTGAGACCAAGGTGTAGCCGGCGGCAGTGCGGGCTTGGCCGAGGAACTTTTGGCCGGCGAGGTGGGCGTGGTTGGAGCCGCCGCGTTTAAGGGTGCCGTAGACGAAAAGCGTGGTCATCGCGGCTTGGCGCGGCAGCGTTTCGGGCGAGAAGGTGCGGCGGGTACGATGAGTTCGAGTTCGAGAGCGGTCGTGTTGTCGCGGCCGGAGCTTTCGAGCGATGCGGCGACGAGACGTTCGGCGGGAGAGAGAAGGGCTTCAGTTGGCGTGGGCGTGCGGATGAGTTCGGCGATCTGGCGATCCCACAGACCGTCGATGAGGCCGTCGGAGCAGAGGACAAAACGGTCGCCGGGTGAAAGGGCAACGGCGCCAAACTGGGGATCGATGAATTGGTGGCCCGCGCCGAGGGCTTGGTGCAGGGCGTTGCGGAGCGGGTGAGAGCGGGCTTGGCGCTCGTTGAGTTCGCCTTTGCGGCGGAGCCAACCGACGTGGGAGTGATCGTGGGTGAGCTGAGTCATGCCGCCGGAATGCGGCAGGTAATAAAGCCGGCTGTCGCCGAGGTGACCGAAGTAGAGCCAACCGGGCGTGAGCCAACCGATGGTGAGGGTGGTTCCCATGCCACGGCACTCTTCGTAGCTGGCGCCGAGTTTGAGCAACTCGTGGTGAATGGATTCGAACACTTCGAGCAGGATGTCGGTGAAACCGCTGCTCATGCCGCTGGCGGAAAGTTTGAAGCTCTTGGGGAGGAGCTGGGTGATCTTTTCGACGGTGATACGGCTGGCGAATTCCCCGGATTTGGCGCCGCCCATGCCATCGCTGACGGCGAACACGTAATCGTTGGCCGAGGCTGAGGCTTCGCCGATCTTGCCGAGCCGGCGAACCTCACGGCCGTCGAAGGCGAGGGCGATGAACGAGTCTTCGTTGTTGGGGCGCACTTTGCCGCGGTGGGATAGGCCGGACCAGCGGAGGTCGGGCCGGGGCGCGGGAGATGCGGGGGGCTTCATCATTTTTTGGTCGGGGCGGGCGAAGGCGGCGTGGGGCCGAGAACGGTCGCGAATTCGAAGTCGATCAGACAGAAGCGTCCATCGGTCGCGCGGTAAGTGACGTTGCGCAGGAAGGCGTCGTCGTGGCGGACGCCGTAGGTTTCGAGCTCGGCGAAAAGTGCTTTCATGCGCGCAGGATTGAGTTGGTCGACGATCGAGCCGCAGTTGGTGGTGACGATTTTGAGTGCGGCTGGGTCCGATTCCAAGAGGCGGGGGACGAAGTCGCAGCCGCGGTTTTCAAGGTATTGGAGCACATGGACTTCGTTGGCAAAACGTTCGGAGGCTTGGTGTCCGCGGAAAGTTTTGTGGACCCGGCCATCAAAACCGATGCGGACGATGGCGCGTTGGGTGTCTTTGACCTCATGCATGGGGACTGGACGGGGAGGGTTAGGGCCACGGGCCGGGAGGCAAGGGGCAAGCATGATGTGAGGGGGCCGGGAGTGAGAGGAAAACTTGAGCCATGAATCGAATTTCTGATTGCCGCTGGCATACGAGGTGCTGAAAAGGTTCAGGTTTATCCTTGGGCTCGCCGGCGTAGTTGTTCGCCGGTGGATCCATCAAACCCCTCACAACAAAATCGTATCATCATGGCAAAATACAAATTAGAATACATCTGGCTGGATGGCTACAAGCCGTTGGCCAGCCTCCGCAGCAAGACCCAGATCAAGGAATTTAAGAGCTTCCCGAAGCTTGGTGAGCTGCCGAACTGGGGCTTCGATGGCAGTTCAACGCAGCAGGCCGAGGGCCGCAGCTCGGATTGCGTGTTGAGGCCAGTGGCCGTTTTCCCAGACAGCACGCGCAAAAATGGTGTCCTCGTGATGGCCGAAGTCATGATGCCGGACGGCGTGACGCCCCACGTATCCAACTCCCGTGCCGCCATTCCGGATGAACCGGATACCTGGTATGGCTTCGAACAGGAGTATTTTTTCTATCAAGACGGTCGCCCGCTCGGTTTCCCGGTTGACGGTTATCCGGCGCCGCAGGGCCCGTATTACACCGGGGTGGGCTATAAGAACGTGGGCGACATCGCCCGCGAGGTCGTCGAAAAGCACATCGATATCTGTCTCGATGCCGGTATTAACCTCGAGGGCATCAACGCCGAGGTCGCCAAGGGTCAGTGGGAGTTCCAGATCTTCGGCAAAGGCTCCAAAAGTGCCGCCGACCAGATGTGGGTCGCCCGTTACTTGCTCTCACGTCTCGCTGAGACCTACGCCCTCGACATCGAGTGGCGCTGCAAGCCGATCCTAGGGCCCTTCCAACAGGCGCTCGATTGGAACGGTTCCGGCATGCATGCGAACTTCTCGACCAAGTTCATGCGCGAAAAGGGCGGTAAAGCTTACTTCGAAAAACTCATGGCGGCGTTTTCCAAGAACTGCGACGAGCACATCGCCGTCTATGGCCCCGAGAATCATCTCCGTCTCACGGGTCTGCACGAGACGCAGTCGATCGACAAATTCAGTTACGGGATCGCTGATCGCGGAGCCTCCGTTCGCGTGCCACATAGCTTCGTCAACAACGGCTACAAGGGCTACCTCGAGGACCGGCGGCCAAACTCGGCCGCCGATCCGTATCTCGTGGCCGGTCGTATTCTCAAGACGATCCAGTCCGTTCCGACGAAGTGAGATTGGTATAACAGTTAACTTTTAACTGCCACCGTCGCCCGCGGCTCTTTTTCGATTCGTGGTGGCGCTTCAAAACCGAGGATTCAACGTCCTCGGTTTTTTGTTTTCCTGAAGCAGAGAAGGCGGCGCAAAGTGTGTGATCCTGAGCCGCGAGTGGTGCGCTTATTTGCGGGAAACGATGTTATAATCGGTTGCGGCCACCAGCGCGATTCTAGCTTCGAAATTTGTGCGTGGAGCGCTCGAAGGTGCGGCACCTGGTGGGAGCCTGATGGAACCCGGCGGGTTGGTGGCTGGTGCCGTTTTTGGGTTACGCAGCGGTCAACGTGGCCGGGGGATCACCCGTGGGCTGGCTGGCGTGGTGGGACTGGCTGAGCTGGGCGCAACGGGTGATAAGGTTTTGGCTCGCGCTTGATGTCGTCGGGTTGCCGGGACCGAAGTGGATTTTGCCTTTGGGAATCGCCGGGAAAGCGAAGCATCAGCCGCCGCCGGAGGAACGGGGCGGAGTTTACCTGACGAAGCAGAGATGAGGCCGGGTCCGGTGCAGAGCGATGGGCAAAAAAATAAGCCCGCACGTTTTCGTGCGGGCTTAGTGAAGTCAGAAACAGTGTGCCGCGCCGGCGAACCGAGTGCTTGGTCAGAAGCGGCTCCGCTTATTTGAGCAGCATGTCCTTCACGGTTTTGCCGGCCGGGATCATGGGGAGCACGTGTTCGGTGTAAGGAACGATCACGTCGAGCACGTAAGGGCCGTCGTGATCGAGCATCTCTTGGATTGCTTCGCGCAGTTCGCTCTTTTTATGGACGCGGCGTGCTTTCACGCCGAAGCCTTGGGCGATGGTCACGAAGTCGGGGTAAATGCCGGCAAGGTTGTCGGGGCTGCCGACGTTCGATTCATCGCCGAGGATCGTGTTGCCGCGGACGCTGCCATAGAAGCGGTCTTCCCATTGCACAACCATGCCGAGGTGCTGGTTGTTTAGAATCATCGCTTTCGCCGCGATCTTTTCAATGTGGGCGGTGGCGAGTTCCTGGATGTTCATCACCCATGAGCCGTCGCCATCAATATCGATGACCTGTTTGTCGGGGCGGGCCACCTTCGCGCCGAGCGCAGCGGGATAGCCGAAGCCCATCGCGCCGAGGCCGAGAGAGCTGATGTAGCGCCGGGGCTCGTTGAAACGGTAGAACTGTGCGGCCCACATTTGGTGTTGGCCGACACCGGTCGTGATGATCGCGTCGCCCTTAGTGAGTTCGTAGAGAACTTTTACCGCCTCTTGGGGAACGATGTGCTTACTCTCCTCGTAGCTGAAAGGGTGATCCTTCATCCACGTCGCGATCTGGGCGTGCCACGGTTGGTTGTCGGGCGGAGTGAACTTCGTGGCGAGTTCGTTGAGGCGGGTGAGGGCGTATTTGATGTCGCTCGTGATGGCGAGTTGGACGCGCTTGTTCTTGTTGTGCTCGGAAGCGTCGATATCGATGTGGACGATCTTGGCGGAAGCGGCGAATTTATCGGTGTTGCCGGTGATGCGGTCGTCGAACCGGGCGGCGAAGCAGAGGAGTAGGTCGCTCTGATCGACGGCCCAGTTGCCGTAGGCGGCACCATGCATGCCGAACCAGTGCATGGAGAGCGGATGGGTTTCGGGAAAAGTGCCCACGCCCATGAGGGTGGTGGCGACCGGGACGTTTACTTTCTCGGCGAAGGCTTTGAGTTCGGCGCTGGCCTCGGCCGAAACGACCCCGCCGCCGACGTAGAGCACGGGTTTTTTCGCGGCCGCGATCAGGGCGAGGATTTCCTTGAGTTGGTCGTCGTTTGCGCGCGGGACGTGACTGAGCGTCGGATTGCGAAACTCGACCGAGGCGGGAAAAACGGGCTGGAATTTCGTCTGCTGAACGTCCTTCGGGATGTCGATGACGACGGGGCCGGGGCGGCCGCTGCGGGCGAGGTGGAAGGCCTCTTTGAAGATGCGCGGCAGGTCGTGCACGTTCATCGCGAGGTAGGAGTGCTTCACGATCGGCAGCGTCATGCCGTAGAAATCGGTCTCCTGAAACGCCATTTTCCCGATGTATTCCGATTTCACCTGGCCGGTGATGGCGACCATCGGGATGGAGTCCATGTAGGCGTCGGCGATGGCGGAAACGAGATTGGTGGCGCCGGGGCCGGACGTAGCCATGCACACGCCGACTTTGCCCGTGACCCTGGAGTAGGACTCGGCCGCGAAGGAACCGCCTTGCTCGTGGCGGGGCAGGATTGTGCGGATCTTGTCGGTGCGGGCGAGGGACTGATGGAGCTCTTGGGAAGCGCCGCCGGGGTAGGCAAAGATGACATCCACGCCTTCTCGGATCAGGCACTCGACGACGGCGTCGGAGCCCTTCATCTCGCGGCCGATCTCGGCTTGGGGAAACGTTGCGGGAGTGGAGGATGTTTTCATAGTAGCTGGCGTGGGCAGAAGGACATAGAGGAGAAGGCAGCAAGAGGGACGGAGGCAATCTTGGAAATGGGCGGCGGCGCCGTGCGAAATCCGTGCGCCGGCGGCGCGTCCAAGTCTCAGAGTTAAGGGTTGGCGTGCAGGGAGCGGTGAAGCACGGTGCCGCAATGTTGAAGCTTTTGTTTATCGGCGACATCGTGGGGCGCTCCGGCCGCGAAATGGTGATGGAACGGGTGCCGCGATTGCGCGCGGAGTTGAGTTTGGACTTCGTGATTGCCAACGCGGAGAACGTGGCCGCGGGGGCGGGGATCACGGGAAAGCTGGCGAGATCAATTTTGGAGAGCGGGGTGGATGCGATCACGCTGGGCGATCACGTCTGGGATCAGCGCGGTTGGGAGACGGAAATTGTCGAAATGGAGCGGGTGTGCCGGCCCGCGAATTTACCCAAATCAAATCCCGGGTGGGATCATCTGATTATTGAAAAACGCGGGTTTCGCGTGGCGGTTTTCACTCTGCTTGGGCGGACTTACCTAAACATAAAGGCGGATTGCCCGTTTTTGTGCGCAGATCGGATGATCGATCAACTGCGGGGGCAGGCAGATGCTATCGTCGTTGAGATGCACGCGGAGGCCACGAGCGAAAAGATAGCGATGGGCTGGCACTTGGATGGCAGGGTGACGGCAGTGCTCGGCACTCATACCCATGTGCCGACGGCGGACGCCTGCGTGTTGCCAAAGGGCACGGCGTTTATCTGCGACGTGGGTATGACCGGCCCTTACGCGGGCGTGCTCGGGCGCGAGGTGGCCCCGGTGGTGGCAAAATTCATCGATGGGATGCCGCGGCGTTTCGAAGTCGCGGAGGGCGATGTGCGACTTTCGGGGGCGGTGGTGACGATCAGTCCGTCAATGGCACGGGCGGAGAAAATCGAGCTGCTCGTGGTGCGAAGATAGGTCGAAGGACGGGCCCGTGGCGCCCGCACGCGGGACGGTCGCCAGGGTTAGCCTCAGCTGCGTGAAGCGCCGGCCTCCAAGTAGACCCCGAGATGCCGGTAGCGCTCGTAACGGGTGTCGAGGAGTCTGGCGGTATCCAGAGATAGAAGATCGTTGAGGTGCTTTTGAAGGGCGTATTTGAGCKCTGCGGCCGATTGAGCCGCATCGTTGTGTGCACCTCCCAGAGGTTCGGGGATAACCTCGTCCACAATGCCCATCTTTTCCAAGTGATCGGCGCTGAGCTTGAGTGCCGCAGCGGCTTTAGAAGCGGCGGCGGCATCTTTCCAAAGAATGGCGGCGCAGCCCTCCGGGGAAATCACCGAGTAGTAGCTGTTCTCGAAAATGAGCACGCGATCGGTGACCCCGATCCCGAGAGCTCCGCCAGAGCCGCCTTCCCCTACGATCACCGAGATGGTGGGAGTTTTGAGCATCGCCATTTCACGCAGGTTGACCGCGATGGCTTCGGAAACGTGGCGGGCTTCTGATTCGATGCCGGGAAAGGCCCCGGGGGTGTCGATAAATGTCAGGACAGGCAGACTGAATTTCTCGGCGAGCTTCATCAGGCGAAGGGCTTTGCGATAGCCTTCGGGCTGGGGCATGCCGAAGTTGCGTATGATCTTATCCTTGGTGTCGCGGCCCTTTTGCTGGGCGACGATCATCACGGCTGTGCCGTTGAAGAAAGCGGTGCCGCCAATGAGGGCGCGGTCGTCGTTGTATTGGCGATCACCGTGGAGTTCTTGGAAATCGGTGCAAATGAGACCCACGTAATCTAGGGCGTAAGGACGCTTGGGGTGCCGTGCGACCTGAACTTTCTGCCAAGGAGTGAGGGCGGAGTAGATTTCGCGTTGGGTCGCATCGATTTTCTTTTCGATCCCATGAATTTCGCGGGCGAGGTCGACGTTCGTCTCGATCGACTGTAGGCGCAACTCGTCGAGCTGCTTGCTGAGTTCGCGCAGGGGCTTTTCGAATTCCAAGACGTAGGCCGAAGCTTCCATATTTATGAAAAAATTACCGACTGCGATGGTCGGGTGTCAACGGGCGGTCAGATGGATGCTCGGGCATCTGGCTCCGGCGGGTTTTGGAGCTGTTCTTTCCAACTTTGGATTTTGGCTTGGGCGCCGTAGTGCTCGGCGCGGGCTTTGTCGCCTCGTTCCATCCAGATACGCGAGAGCGTGGTGTTGATGAACAGGTCGGTTGGGCGGAGGGCGTGGGCGCGGTCGCCGGCGGCGAGAGCGGCGTCGAGTTGGCGAATGGAGAAATTCACTTCGGCGAGAGCATGCCATGCTTCGAAGGACTGTGGCGCAGTGGAAGAGGCGCGGGTGAGTTTTGCGAGCGCGSYGTCGGTCTCACCCAAGGCATAATCGGCGGTGGCGTCTTCGATGAGGTTTTGGAGTTCGTCTTCAGTCATTCCCGGACAGCCTGAAGCTATGGCCGAAAAAAAGAAAGGACGGCCTTGCGGCCGTCCTGAGGAGAGAGAACTGCAGGATGGCGACTCGCTCAGGCCTTGGGGGCGCTGCCGACGATGGCGATGGAGATCTTGATCTCGGGGTTTACCTTGTCGTCGTTCTTACCGGGTTGGATTCCGAAGTCGCCGCGTTGGATCATGAATTCGCCGCGCAGGACGAGCAGGTCGCCTTTAACTTCGGGCTTGTTGATGCGCTTACCGAAGGCGTCGGCGAGATGGGTCAGTTTGACGGGTACCTTAATGTCTTTGGTTACACCTTTGAGCGTAAATTTTCCGGTCGCAGTCGCCGAAGTGACGTTGCCGGCGGTGCTGACGCCCTCGAGCTTCGAGAGCTGGAAGACGATCTCTGGATTGGCGGCGGCATCGAGCCAGTTGTTGCCGAGCATGTGCCCGGTCATCATGGCGTTGGGGACAACGAGAGATTTCGTGGCGACGACGATCTTACCGTTGGTTGCCGCCGGGTTGGCGGGGTCGAACGAAACGGTTCCGGAGACACCACCGGCAGTTCCGGCGATGGGCTCGAGCGCGGAATCGAGCGAAAATTGGAGCGCGTTGACGCCTTTGGGATCTTTGAAATCGAACGAAACGGGAGCCGCATTGAGCGACGCGGCGAGGACGAGGGTGATGACGGATGTGATGACGAGCTTCTTCATGTAGGTTGATCAGTTTTGTTTTTAGGACGGAGGAGAAATGAAACCGCAAAAAAGGCGCCGGCGAGTCCGACTCCGCCCGCTAACAGGTCGATGCCGGGAACGTATCGGTTCTCGTAGACCGCGTAGACGATGCCGGTGACCTCATCGGTTTTTGACCTTGGGACGCGATTTTGGCTCCAACCGGTGTGAGCCCCCTTGACCGCCCAAAAACCAACAGTCGCAACGAACAGTCCGAGCGCGATAGTTTGGGGGATTCTTCTCAAGGAAAGGCAGGTGTTTCGATGTTAAACGAATTTAAAAAAAGCAAAAAGGAATCAACGAAATTGCAAGCGGGCGTGGCGAAATCCCGAAATTATGCGGGCTTAAAGAATCAGCATGGCGTCGCCATAACTGAAAAAGCGGTATTCGCGGGCAACGGCCTCGGCGTAAATCGAATGGAGCCAATCCACCCCGTCGGCCGAGCCGGGGGTGAGAAACGCCGAGACTAGGCAAAGTAGGGTGGATCGGGGTTGGTGAAAGTTTGTGATCAACGCATCGATTCCCTGAAAAGTCCGCGGCGGGTAGATGTAGATGGAGGCTTCGGCGATCTGAGGTGTTTCCCGTGCGGCTGGATTGTGGGCCAGAAAATCCTCGATCGATCTCACGGAGGTCGTACCCACCGCGATCCGGCGCCCGGGCAGAGGAGGAAATAGCGCCCGCTGGGTCATCACCGGGATTTCGTAGATCTCCCGATGGATGGCATGGTCCTCGACCATTTTGGCGGTGATAGGTTTGAAGGTGCCCAGACCCACATGCAGCGTGAGGTCGGCCGGAAGCACCCCTTGGGCTCGAAGTGCGGCAAGAATTTCTGGTGTAAAGTGCAGCCCGGCGGTGGGCGCGGCTACGGCGACTTGGCGCTCCGGATTGGCGTAGACCGTTTGATAGCGGTCGCGATCGAGGGAGGCGGTGGTCGAGGCGAAAGCGGGAGTGTAGCTTCGCTCGATGTAGGGCGGCAGCGGAACTTCGCCGATGCGATTGGCCAAAGCTGTGACCGATTCGCCGTTGAGGGTGGCGAACCGGACAAAAGCCGAGCCGTCGGTCTCGCGCGACACGATCTCCGCTTGGAAGGTCCCGGCGGCGTCTGCAAACGTCGCGCCGACGGCCAATTTTTTTCCGGGCTTGATCAGGCACTGCCACGTGGTGGCGGCATGACCCTCTCTGGGGCGCAACAGGAAACACTCGACCTGTCCGCCCGTAGGCCGGCGTGCGTGGAGTCGGGCTGGGAGCACGGAAGCGTTGTTCCGAAAGAGGGTGTCGCCGGCGCGCAGGAACTGCGGGAGGTCGGCAAATGTGTGGTGCGAAAGCGTGCGGGTAGCGCGGTCGATGACCATCAGGCGCGATCCGTCGCGGCGAGCGGCGGGAGTTTGCGCGACCAGATGAGCGGGCAAGTGGTAGTCGAAAAGATCGGCGGAGAGCGGCGGCACGAAGGGGAAAATGAGGCTTGCCCTTGCAAGGGTGGCGAGTTTCTTCCGATCTTCGCGAGCCTGTCTGCCGACATAGCTCAGTTGGTAGAGCAGCTCATTCGTAATGAGCAGGTCATCGGTTCAAGTCCGATTGTCGGCTCCAGCTCTCCGGAGATTGCGGACGTGACGGTTTAGTTGTCCGCGATGCGATCGTCAGCGAGGCCGCCCTGAAGCTTTCGGCGGAGCTTTATTTGCTCGATATCGTGGCGCAGCGAACGATTGAAGAGTTCAAATCGCCGGCTGACGCTAAGCGTTTCAAGCAATGTCTGCTTTAGGGCCGGATTCTCGCAGAGATTAAACGCCGCAAGGTCGACGAAGGTTTCGGGGTCCGAGACGCTCTTGAGGAAGGCGGTGAGTTCCGCTGCTTCGGTTTCGGCGAGCTTGAGTTTGAGACCGATTAGTCGGGTGAGTTCTCGGCGCAGCCGTTCGTTTTCTTCGATGGTTGCTCCGGATTCGCTGACCAAGGCGCGAATCCGGATGCGGCGATAAGGGTCTTCGGTGATTACCTCGTCGATTTCGGCGCGGCAGAGACCCTGCAGGAGAAGATTGGAGGTGCCATTGTCGTTCTTCTGACAGGCGCGCACGATTCCGATACCCACCACGCGATGCTGGGGCTCGATTTTGCCGGGTTGGCCGAGCTGACGTTGATCCAAACCAGCAATGGCGAAGATGCGGTTACTCGCTAAGACATCGCGAAGCATGCGCCGGTAGCGAGGCTCGAAAATATGCAGCGGAAGCAGGGCTTGGGGGAAAAACGCGACGTTGGGCAAAGTCATAACCGGTACTTCGTCGGGCACGGTGATTTCCATTTCCATGAAGGAAAACTAGCACGAGTAAGGTTAAACACAACTGAGACGCAGATTGTGCCGCGGGTGTGCCAGTTATTTATACGGGTGAGACAAACTGGCGTACATTCCGATGCGCTGGCAGCAGTTTATCGCGGAGGGTATTTTGTTAAAAATTGAAATGCAGAAGTTTAAAATGTCATTACAGCTCCGGGCACGTTCGTTGCTGATTGGGGAGCATGAGCAGAATTCTTGGCATTGACCTTGGTACCACCAATTCGTGTATGGCGGTCATGGAAGGCGGAGAACCCGTCGTGATTCCGAACGCTGAGGGTGCGCGCACCACCCCGTCGGTGGTTGCTTTCACAAAAACGGGGGAGCGATTGGTCGGTCAAGCCGCCAAGCGGCAGGCCATCACCAATCCTCGGAATACGGTTTTCTCGGCCAAAAGGTTCATCGGTCGGAAGCTCACGGAGGTGAGTGAAGAGTCGAAAAACATGCCGTATAAGGTCGTAGCGGGGAAAAACGGGGACGCCTACATTGAGGTCCAGTCGGGCGACAAGACCGAGCAATTCGCGCCGCAGCAGATCGCGGCCTTTGTCCTCGGGAAGCTGAAAGCCGACGCCGAAGCGTATCTTGGCGACAAAATCACTCAGGCGGTGATCACCGTTCCGGCTTATTTCAACGACTCCCAGCGCCAAGCGACCAAAGATGCTGGGAAGATCGCCGGCCTCGACGTGCTTCGGATCATCAATGAACCGACCGCCGCCTCCCTTGCCTATGGTCTCGACAAAAAGAAGGACGAGAAAATTTCCGTGTTCGATCTAGGTGGCGGCACGTTTGACGTTTCGGTGCTCGAGATCGGAGATGGCGTTTTCGAGGTGAAGTCCACCAACGGTGACACTCATCTCGGTGGAGATAATTGGGACGAAGCGCTCATTGGATGGTTGGTCGATACGTTCAAAAAAGAGAACGGGATCGATCTGCGCAAAGACCCCATGGCCCTTCAACGGCTCAAGGAAGAGGCGGAGAAGGCCAAGATCGCCCTCTCCTCCACGGCATCCGTGGATATCAATCTTCCCTTCATCACGGCCGACGCTTCGGGCCCAAAGCACCTCAATGTGCAGCTCAGCCGCGCCAAAATGGAACAAATCTGCGAGAGCCTTTTTGAGCGTTGCATCCAGCCGTTTAAGAACTGCCTAAAAGACGCTGCACTCACCTCTGACAAAATTGACGAACTCGTGCTCGTCGGCGGAATGACTCGCATGCCCAAGGTCGTCGAGATCGCGAAAACGCTTGGCGGAAAGGCTCCGCATCAAGGCGTGAATCCCGACGAAGTCGTCGCGATCGGCGCTGCGATTCAGGGCGGAGTCCTCAAGGGCGAAGTCCGCGATGTGCTCCTGCTCGATGTCACTCCGCTGACTCTCGGAATCATGACGGCGGGGGATGTGTCGACCGCGATGATTCCGCGTAACACCACGATTCCGTCCAAAAAGACTCAGACTTTTTCGACTTACAGCGATAATCAACCCGGGGTGGAAATCGTCGTTCTCCAAGGCGAGCGCTCGATGGCGAAAGATAACAAGACCCTCGGGACGTTCAAGCTCGACGGCATTCCGCCCGCTCCCCGTGGCGCACCGCAAATTGAAGTCACTTTCGACATCGATGCTAACGGCATCTTGCACGTTTCCGCCAAAGATCTCGGCACTGGCAAGGATCAGAAAATTACGATTCAAGGTTCCTCCGGCCTCTCCAAAGACGAAGTCGAGAAGATGACGAAAGAAGCCGAGCTCAACGCCGCCGAAGACAAGAAGCGTCGCGAGGCCGTCGAGACGAAGAACCAGCTCGACAGCACGATCTATCAGCTCGAAAAGACCCTCAAAGACTCCGGCGACAAACTTCCGGCCGACAAGAAATCCACGATTGAAGCAGCCGTTGCGGACGCGAAGAAAGACCTCGAGAGCAATGATGGTGACCGGATGAAGGCCGCGATGGAAAAGCTCTCTAAAGTGGGAGCTGAGCTCTACGCCGACGTCGCCGCCGCGGCCCAAGCAGCCGGTGCTGCCGGTGCGACGGAGGCTCCCGGTGCCGACGCGCCGCCACCCGCGGGCGGTTCGGCCAAAAAGGCCGAGAAGAAAGCCGACGTAGTCGATGCTGACTTCGAGGTCGTCGACGAAGACAAGAACAAGAAATAATTTTCAACTCACGGTGCAGCGTTGCGCTCAATTGCGGACGGTGCGTTGTGTTGAAATCCACAACCTAAAATCAACCTTCAGCCCAAAAACAAAATCAATATGGCCAAAGTAAAAATCAAACCCATCGGTGATCGCGTTCTCGTGAAACACCTCGAGGAAAAAGAGCAGGTGCGCGGCGGGATCATCATTCCGGATAGCGCCAAGGAAAAGCCGCAGGAGGCCGAAGTGATCGCACTTGGCACTGGCAAGAAAGATGAAAACGGCAAGCTCTCCACCTTCGAAGTGAAGGTCGGCGACAAGGTCCTCATCAGCAAATACGGCGGCACCGAAGTCAAAATCGACGAAGTCAAATACACGCTCGTCCGTGAGGACGACATCCTTGGCGTGCTCGTTTGAGCCCGATTTCTATCAGCAAAATCAACTTTCAGAAAACTTACTTAAAAACACATGCCTGCTAAACAACTCCTCTTCGACGAGGCAGCTCGTCAGAAAATCCTCCGCGGCGTCGAGCTGCTTTCCCGCGCGGTCAAAGTGACCCTCGGGCCCAAAGGCCGCAACGTCGTCATCGACAAGAAATTTGGCTCCCCAACGGTCACCAAGGACGGCGTCACCGTCGCCAAGGAAGTCGAACTTCCAGATCCCTACGAGAACATGGGCGCACAGATGGTGAAGGAAGTTGCTTCCAAGACCTCCGATAGCGCCGGCGACGGCACCACCACCGCCACCGTGCTCGCCGAGGGCATCTACCGCGAGGGTCTCAAGAACGTCACCGCCGGTGCCAATCCGGTCTACTTGAAGCGCGGTATCGACAAGGCCGTTGAGGCCGCAGTCGCCGAGCTCGCACGCGTCTCCAAGAAGGTCTCCGACCGCGAGGAAATCCGTCAGGTCGCGACCGTATCCGCCAACTGGGACGAGACGATCGGCGATATCATCGCCGACGCCATGGACAAGGTCGGCAAAGACGGCACCATCACCGTCGAAGAGGCCAAGTCCATCGAGACCACCCTCGACGTCGTCGAAGGCATGCAGTTCGACAAGGGCTACCTCTCGCCTTACTTCGTCACCAACGCCGAGAGCCAAGAAGTCGCTCTCGAGGACGCCTACGTGCTGATCCACGAGAAGAAGATCTCGAACCTCCAGGAGATGCTCCCGCTGCTCCAGACTGTCGCGAAGAGCGGCAAGCAGCTCCTGATCATCGCCGAAGAAGTCGAGGGTGAAGCCCTCGCCGCTCTCGTGGTGAACAAGATCCGCGGCACCCTCAATGTGTGCGCCGTCAAAGCCCCTGGCTTTGGCGATCGCCGCAAGGCCATGCTCGAAGACATCGCGGTCCTCACCGGTGGTAAATGCATCACCGAGGACCTTGGTCTCAAGCTCGAGAACCTCACCCTCGCCGATCTCGGGAAGGCCAAGCGCATCGTCGTCGACAAGGAGAACACCACCATCGTCGAAGGCGCCGGTAAATCGTCCGACATCCAGGGCCGCGTCAAGCAGCTCCGCCGTCAGATCGACGAGACCACCTCCGACTACGATCGTGAGAAGCTCCAAGAGCGTCTCGCCAAGCTGGCCGGCGGTATTGCCGTCATCAACGTCGGCGCCGCCACGGAAGCCGAGATGAAGGAAAAGAAGGCCCGCGTCGAAGACGCTCTCCATGCGACCCGAGCGGCCGTTGAAGAGGGTATCGTTGCCGGCGGCGGCGTCGCTCTCCTCCGCACCATCAAAGCTATCGAAGCCCTCAAGCTCGAAGGCGACGAGGCAGCCGGGGCCCAGATCGTGCGTCGCGCGATCGAACACCCGATCCGTGCGCTCTGCGCCAACGCCGGCGTCGACGGCGGCGTCGTCGTGAAGGAAGTCCTCAGCTCCAAGGGTAATGTTGGCTACAACGTCGCCACCGACAAGTTCGAAGACCTCGTGAAGGCCGGCGTGGTTGACCCAACTAAGGTCACCCGCACCGCGCTCCAGAACGCGGCCTCGATCGCCGGTCTCCTCCTCACCACCGAGTGCATGATCACCGAGATCCCGGAGAAGAAGGAAGCGGCGAGCGGCGGCCACGGTCCCGGCGGCGGCGGCATGGACTACTAATCAGTCCGTCCCACGCTGATCCTGCGATCACGCTTCGAAAATACTTCAAGGCGCCCCGCTCTGAGCGGGGCGCCTTTTTTATGCTCTCCTCCGGCGCATCGGTGCGATACCCTTGCGGTGGCCGGTCAATCTTCTGATCCCCAGGCGCCTCCGATGAAAATCTTCACCGTTAGCCGGGTTGCAGGGTTCATGTGGTTGTGGCTTCTCTCCGCCTTGGTCGTGACCGGCGCGGCGCCGGGGCCGCTTCAGCCCGAGGCGGCACGCGAGAGAATGGTGCTTTTGCGCGGCCAAGTCGCCTACCATGACGAACTCTATTACAAGAAATCCGCACCCGCGATCACCGACGCCGCCTACGATGCCCTGAAGCGCGAGCTCTCGGTTTTGGAGCAGCAATTTCCCGCTTTGGTCGCCGGGATATCACCCACCGATTCGCTCGGCGACGACCGCAACGGTACGTTTCAGCTCTATCGCCACCGCGAGCGGATGCAGAGTCTAGCCAAGTCCTATACCGAATCCGAGCTGCGCGGTTTTAACGCTCGGCTTGGGCGGCAACTGCAGCGGAACGACCTCGTTTACATCATCGAACCCAAATTCGACGGACTCGCCGTGAGCGTGACTTACGAGCGAGGAAAACTCGTTCGTGCCGTCACCCGCGGCAACGGTATCGAGGGCGACGATGTCACGGTGAACGCACTCACAATTGCGGATCTGCCGCGCGAGCTGAGCGCGAAGGCCCCGGACGGCTCGGCCAACCCGGTGCCCGATGTGATCGAGCTGCGCGGAGAAATTTATCTGCCTTGGGCCGAGTTTAAGCGGATCAACGTCGAGCACGAGGCGGCCGGAGAGGCGCCGTTTGCCCATCCGCGCAACTTGGCCGCCGGGACGTTGAAGTTGTCCGATCCGCGCGAGGTCGCACCGCGTAAGCTTGCGCTTGTTCTCTACGGCTGGGGTGCCTGGCTGCCGAGTGCGGGGCTGCCAGTTTCGCAGCGGGCGTTTCACGCCCAAGTGCGCGCGTGGGGCTTGCCCGGTTTGGCCGGGTATTCCGTCGGGAGGAGCGCCGATGAAGTGTGGGCCGCCGTGCAGGAGTTTGACCGCTTGAGGCCGGGGTTGGCGTTTCCCGTCGATGGCGCGGTGGTAAAACTAGACGCCGTCGTGCTGCGCGCCGAAGTGGGTGCGACCGAGCACGCGCCGCGCTGGGCGACGGCTTACAAATTCGCTCCTGATCGCGCTGAGACCCAACTGCTCGCGATCACCGTGCAAGTGGGGCGCAGCGGCGTGCTCACCCCCGTGGCTGAGTTGTCGCCGGTCTCGCTCGGCGGGGCCGTGATCAGCCGCGCGACCTTGCACAACGCCGACGAGATCGCCCGCGGAGATTTTCGGGTCGGAGACTTTGTTTATGTCGAGAAAGCGGGTGAGATTATCCCGGCCATCCTCGGGGTGAATGTCGCGCGTCGGGCGGCGGCGAGCCGGCCGTTTCAATTTCCAAATGCCTGTCCGTCCTGCCAGGCCGACGTCGTTCGGGTAGCGGACGAGAGTGCCGTGAGGTGTCCGAATTTGGAGTGTTCCGCACAACTGCGGCGGCGCGTGCAGCATTTCGCTTCTGAGGCGGGCGTTGAAATCGAAGGACTGGGACCGGCGTTGATCGATGCGCTTGTGACGAAGGCCCTGATCAGGGATTTGCCCGATTTGTATCGTTTGCGTCGGGATGACCTCATCGGTTTACCGGGGGTGGTGCGACGTTGGCGGACCGGCTCGTAGCGTCGATCGAGCGCAGCAAGCGGGCGGAATTGTCGCGGTTTATCTACGGCTTGAGCTTGCCGTTGATCGGCTCGGTTTCGGCCAAAGCATTGGCGCGCCGGTTTCGTTCATTGGGCGGGTTGGCCTCGGCCGATGGGTCGGAGTTCGCTGAAGTGCTGGGCCCGTCGTCGGGGGCGGCGTTGGCGGCGTATTTCCAGTCTTCGCGGGTTCGCGCCACGATCGCGGAGCTTTTGGCGCTGGGCGTAGCGCCGGTCGCATCTTTCGCTACCTCGACTTTGCTGGCCGGCAAGACGTTCGTGCTCACGGGGACGTTGCCCAGTTTCACGAGGGCGCAGGCCGAGGCAAAAATCGTGGCGGCGGGAGGCAAAGTCGCCGGTAGCGTTAGCCGGAATACCAGCTATGTGCTGGCGGGCGAGGGGAGCGGCGCGAAGCTCGATGCGGCGCGCGCGTTGGGGGCGGCCGTGATCGAGGAGGCAGCGTGGTTGACGTTGATCGGTGAAAACTAGACTGGCGCTCGGCGGGTGAAACGGTTTGGTGCGGGCATCATGGAGATCATTTTTCTCGGCACCGGCACCTCTCAAGGCGTGCCCATGATCGCCTGCGACTGCGCGGTGTGCGCGTCGCCTGACCTGCGAAACAAGCGCACGCGCGCCTCAGTCCACATCGTGATGGACGGCTTGCATATCCAAGTGGACGCGGCGCAGGAGTTCCGTCTCCAGTGTCTGCGCGAAAACATCCGGCAACTTGATCTTTTCATCCTCACCCACGGGCACACCGATCACATCACGGGGATGGATGATCTGCGCCGGTTCTGTGATCTGCTCGGCGGTTTAGGTCTCACCGTTTATTCTACCGACGAGGGGATCAGCCGGGTGATAGCGATGTATCCCTACGCTATTATGGAGCGGCCCGTAGTGAAGGGTTACCCGGCGTTTAAGCTTCAAGAGCTGCCGCCGTTGCTCGAACTCCCGCAAGGCACGATCCAATCCACTCTGCTTCCGCACGGCGGGGTAAACACCCTCGGGCTGATTTTTACTGAGCGCAGCAGCGGGAAGAAATTGGTCTATTACACCGATTGCAAACGCGTGCCGCGCGAGGCCGTCGAGTTGGCCCGCGGAGCGCACCTAGTCGTGCTCGACGGGCTGCGCCCGCTCCCGCACCCGTCGCATATGAGCATTCCGGAGGCCATTGCGGTCGCCCGAGAAATCGCCGCTCCACGGACGTTACTCACCCACCTCACTCACCTGAGCGACCACGCGACGTTGGCGGCCGAGCTGCCCGCCGGCATTGAGCCGGCGCACGACGGGCTGCGGATTTCGCTGTAAGAGCGATGACAAGTGCGGCGCTCTTTGGCGCGAGCGCCTAGCCTGCCCGAGCCACAAAAAACCCAGAAATTCGCGCTCGCTTTAATTCATACTGACTTAATGTAGTTTAAAATAGTCTTTAAATGAAACTCTCCAAGAAAGGCGAATATGCCCTCCGCTCGCTGATCAACCTCGGCCTCGCCGCCGAGGTGAAGCGAGACTTGGTGCAGGTTTCCGAGTTGGCTGAGAGCGACCAACTCCCGGTGAAGTTCTTGGAGCAGATCATGCAGGTGCTGAAAGAGGCCGGTCTTGTCGCCAGCATGCGCGGCAAGTTTGGCGGCTACCGCCTCGCAAAGCCTGCCCGCGAGATCACCATTGGCCAAGTCGTCCGCCTCATCGATGGCCCGCTCGCCCCCATCGGTTGCGTGAGCCAGTCGGCCTATGAGAAATGCACCTGCCCTGACGAGGCTCACTGTGGCCTGCGGATGTTGATGCTCGATGTGCGCAACGCCATTGCCGGCATCCTCGATCGCTACACGCTCGCCGATGTCGTCGAGATCACGCTCCGCAAGCTCCGCCGTGATGATGTCCCGCTCCCGTTCTCGGCTGAGGCCGAGGCCGCCGCGTCGTCTGCGCGCTTGCCCGCCCGGCAAGCCCGAAAACTCGCCCGCCGCGCCGGCAACGTGCGCATCGATGAAACCGAGGGCGTGCTCCACCAGTTGCTCGGCGAATACAGCATATGACCGCGTTTTGGGTGAAGTCTTTACCGCTTTTTCTCTGCCTCTCGCTGGCGAGTGCGGAGGGGCGCGCTGAACGGGTCACGCTTCGCGTGGGCTACTTTCCCACGATCACTCACGCGCAGGGTGTGATCGGCGCGCACACAACGCAGGAAAAAAAGGGGTGGTTTGAGCAACGCCTCGGCCCCGATATCGTGGTCCAATGGTTTCCGTTCAACGCGGGCCCCAGTGCGATGGAAGCGATCTTCGCCGGCTCAATCGATCTCACCTATGTCGGCCCCAACCCGGCGCTCAACGCCTACATCCGCTCCCGTGGCGACGAGATCCGGGTGCTCGCCGGAGCCGCCGAGGGCGGGGCTGCGTTGGTCGTGCAGGCCAATGGTCCTTTGACACAGCCCGCAGATTTTAAGGGGCGTCGTATTGCCACGCCCCAGCTCGGCAACACTCAGGACGTCGCCGCCCGGGCGTGGCTAAAGCAACAGGGTTTTAAGGTCACTCTCGCCGGGGGTGATGTCGCGGTCCTGCCGACGGCGAACTCCGAGCTGTTCCAGTTGTTCAAAGCGGGAAAAATCGAAGCAGCGTGGACCGTGGAACCTTGGGTTTCCCGGCTCGAAATTGATGCCGGCGGTAAAGTTTTCATCGAGCAGAGCGATGCCGTAACCACGGTCCTAGTCGCAGCGGTTAAGTTGCTCAAAGCCCGCCCGGAACTGGCCTCGCGGTTTTTGGCCGCCCACGTTGAACTCACGGCGTGGCTGGGCACGCACTCGACTGAGGCGCGAGCTCTCGTCCAAGCGGGTCTCGCCGCTGAGACTAGGCGCGAGGCTCCAGCCGCTCTAATGGAGCGGGCGTGGGGTCGGCTCCACTTCACGGACCGGGTCGCCCAAGATCAATTTGCGGCGCTGGTCGGGGATGCCCAGTCGGTGGGATTTCTCCGTCAAGCGATCCCGCTGGACCGGATGTTTGGAGGTAAACCATGAGCCTCGCGGATGAGGTTTCGGTCGAGGCACCGGCGGCCAAACTGTCGATCAGCGGCGTGAGCAAACGCTTCGTTTCCGGCCAGCGCTCGGTGCATGCGCTCGATGATGTTTCGCTTGATGTAGGCGAAGGGGAGTTCGTGTGCCTGGTCGGTCCCAGTGGCTGCGGGAAATCTACGTTGCTCAATCTTGTGGCCGGATTGGACCTGGCGGATTCGGGCCAGATCTCCGCCGACGGCATCCCGATCAATGCTCCGGGGCGTGACCGGATGGTGATGTTTCAGGAGGCCGCGCTATTTCCGTGGCTCGATGTTTTGGGCAATGTGATGTTTGGACTCCGCCGTAAACCCGGCCTCACCGACGCCGAGCGGCGTGAAGTCGCCGAATTCTACCTGCGGCTCGTGGGCTTGGAAAAATTTCACCACGCGTTTGTGCATGAACTCTCGGGCGGGATGAAACAGCGGGTAGCCTTGGCCCGCGCGCTCGCCCCAAATCCGCGCGTGCTGCTCATGGATGAACCCTTCGGCGCGCTCGACGCCCTGACGCGTGAGCAACTTTACGGCGATATTCAGCGGATCTGGCAGCAGCGAAAAAAGACCATTGTTTTTGTGACCCACAATGTGCGCGAAGCCGCGTGTTTGGGTGACCGTGTGGTGCTGTTCTCGCCCCATCCGGGTCGAATTCGCGAGCAGTTCAAAATCGATCTGCCGCGGCCCCGCGATATCAACAGTGTCGAGCTCGCCCGTCACGCGACGGCGATTACCGCGGCGTTGAAGAACCACGTGCGGCCGGAAGCGGAGGTCGCCGAATGAAACGCGCTGGCCTCGCCGCTCTTTTCTTCGCCGCGTTGTTTGTCGGATGGGAACTGCTTTACCGATCCGGGTTTTGGTCGCCGGTGCTGCTACCTTCGCCGCTGGTCGTGGGCCGGTATTTGTGGGAGGCGACGGTTGATGGCAGTCTCCTGAGTGCGACCCTGGTTACGGTCAAACGCCTGTTCCTCGGCTATGTGTTTGGCCTGCTGTTGGGCTTGCCGCTCGGGCTGCTGACGGCCCGGTTTCGGGTGCTCGCGGATACACTCGGACTCCTAGCTTTGGGGCTCCAAGCGTTGCCCAGCGTCTGCTGGGTGCCGTTGGCGCTGTTGTGGTTTGGTCAGACGGAGGCGGCCATGTTCTTTGTCGTCGTGATGGGCACGCTGTGGTCGGTCATCATTGCGACGGATAACGGCGTGCGAAACGTGCCGCCGATCTACGCCCGCGCCGCGCGCACGATGGGTTCCAGCGGGCTGCACACGTGGCTCTGGGTAATCTTTCCAGCGGCGTTGCCGTTCATTGTGGCCGGGATGAAGCAAGGGTGGGCTTTTGCTTGGCGCTCGCTGATGGCGGCGGAGATTTATGTCACGATTTTGAGCGGCTTTGGTCTGGGTCACCTGCTGCACTACGGGCGCGAATTGAATGCCATGGAACAGGTAATTGGAATCATGCTCGTGCTCTTGCTCATCGGCCTGCTCGCCGACAAAATATTTTTCTCACCTTGGGAGCGCTTCTTGCATCGCCGTTGGGGCACCGCCAAATAATTTTTAACCGGTAACAAACCCATCACTCCCACCATTCATCATGGCCAAAATATACAACGACATCACCGAAACGATCGGCAACACCCCGCTTGTGCGGCTCAACCGCACGGCCGCCGCCCACGGGGCGCAGGCTGAAATTCTCCTGAAACTCGAGTTCTTCAACCCGCTTTCGAGCGTGAAGGACCGCATCGGCTTCGCCATGATCGACGATGCGATCAAGAGCGGAAAAATCACCAAAGACACCGTCTTAATCGAGCCCACCTCGGGCAACACCGGTGTCTCGCTCGCTTTCGTCGCCGCCGCGAAAGGTATCAAGTTGATCCTCACGATGCCCGAGACCATGTCGGTCGAGCGGCGTAAACTGCTCAAGATTCTCGGTGCCCGGCTTGTGCTCACCGAGGGTGCCAAAGGCATGAAGGGCGCGATTGCCAAGGCCGAGGAGCTCGCCGCCAAAATTCCCGGAGCGCTGATTCTCCAGCAGTTCAACAATCCCGCAAACCCGGCGATTCACCGCCGTTCGACGGCCGAGGAAATCTGGCGCGATACCGACGGGAAGATCGACTTCCTCGTCGCCGGCGTCGGCACGGGCGGGACGATCACCGGCATCGCCGAGGTGCTGAAAGCGAAGAATCCCGCCGTCAAGGTCGTCGCGGTCGAGCCCGATGCATCGCCGGTGCTTTCGGGTGGCACTCCCGGTCCGCACAAGCTTCAAGGCATCGGAGCGGGCTTCGTGCCCGGTGTGCTCAACACCAAGATTTACGATGAAGTGGTGCGCGTGAAGGAGGCCGACTCCGGCCCGATTTCAAAGCAGGTCAGCCAGCTTGATGGCATCCCGGTCGGTATTTCGTCCGGTGCGACGATTTGGACCGCGATCCAGCTCGCGAAACGGCCCGAGAACAAAGGGAAGATGATCGTCGCCATTGTTGCGTCGGCGGCTGAGCGCTACCTTTCGTCTTGGCTATTCGCCGACATCAACGTCGAGAGCGATTCCGTCGAGGATCTCTTCGTCGCCGCCAAGTGATTCAACTGGAAGCGAGGCGGGCTTGTCAGCCCGCCTTGGCTTCAGGTTTTTGGTGCCGCTCGGCGCGAAAGGTGTTTTTTCGTCGCGTCTAGCTAACCTTTCAAACCCTCATCCCTACGGCCATACGTTTCCTGATTCTTCGCCGCACGATTGCGGCTGCGGCCTGTTTCGCCGCGGCTGCCTCAGCCTCGGCCCAAGTCACGCCTCCGGTCGCAAAACCGGTCGAGCCTGGTGCGCTCGATGCATTCGTGACCGGCGGCCCGCGCTTTAGGTAGTGCACCGTCGTCGAGTCGGCGCTGCCGATCGACATCATCCCGGAGCGTGAAATTCGGCCTGGCGGTTACACGGAGGCGGCGAAGATTCTATAGGCCCAGATCCCGTCGTTCAGCAATCCGCATCCCACCATCACGACATAGCGGAACAAGCCGCCCAGATCGTTTGCCCACCCCTTAGCCACCTCGGGCGATGGTGAGGCGTATCTTGAGTTCGCCGACGACTACGCGGGGCGCACGGCGATGTCGTTCGTGCATGCCGGGGAAAACGTGATGGTGTTTCGCACGTTCGCCAAGGCTCACGGGCTGGCGGCGTTGCCCTTTGGCTACGCGATCGCACCGGCGGGCTCTAGCCGAGCATTTGCGCAAGCAGGGCATAGGCTGTCCCCGCGACTAAAACCGGCTCGCGCTCACAGCGGCCGCGGCATCCCTGCGCGATACGGTGCACCGGGTGCGCGTAAACATGGCGGTGACGACCGAGCGGGTGGCGAGTGAAGCCGCATGCGGTGCTCGATTCGCTAAAACTCCGGCGCTCGGAATCGCAGGCGAATTTTGTCTTCTTCGATGCAGGCCGACCGCAGGTTGAGGTGGCGAAGGCGTGGTCGGCCGGACGTTTGCGCCCGATGTGACGTGGGTACGGATCACGATTGGTCTCCCCGAGGAAAACGCCCGGGCCCAAGCGGCGGTGAAGCGGTTTTTAAGTCGGACTCGAAGTAGGGCGCGAACCCTGAGGCCGGAGACGGATGGATGCTTTGCCCTGCGCGTCTGATTTCGACCAGCGAAAAAAACACACGCCGAAGGCGGCAAGCGCGACCGCTAGGCCTACGAGTTTCATGCTAACGCCGGCGGCAAGTTGGTCTTCGCCCGCAGTGAAATCGGGGAACAGGCGGGGGGCATATTCATAGGTTGGGTAGAGAACCTCAGGTGAGAAAGTGATGTAGGCAAAGACGGGCGTCATCGCGATGAGCACGCTGAACAGATAGATCATGCGGCTGCCGTAAGGGATCGGCGGAAAGGTGCGAGATGGGCTTAGAAGCGGCCACCAATAGAGAAGACCGGCGCCAAAGAACATGACATGCTCGATGATGTGCACGGTCTTGTTTTGCAGTGCCCAATCATAAGCCCCCGGAACGTGCCAGAGGCTGATGATAAATGTATAGAGCAGTCCCGCGATCACCGGCTGGGTGATGAGCCTGATCGGCAGGCGCAGTGCGGGGCGGGATAGCACGGGGTCGACCATCCACTCGGGTAGACCGCGCAAAAACAGGATCGCCGCAGGGTAAATCAGCAACTGGTGCTGGAGCATGTGGACGACGAAGAGAAAACGTTCGCCGATTTGGTCGAGCGGAGAACCGACCGCCAGGTAGAAGATCACCAGCGAGGAGTAAAATTGGATCGCGTGGGCGCGGGGGAAGGGGGCGCCTGGCGCCAAGCGTGGGCGCAGTGGACCGGCAAGCACGGCGTAGAGCCAGCCAATGAACACCAGACCTCCGACGAGGTAAGGTTCGTTGTGCCAGTGGCGCCAGTCGATCATGGTAAAAAAAAGGCGGCCAAAGGGCCGCCGTGAGTATGGATCAGGATCTTAAACGGAGCGGGACGTCAGGTCTGCAGCGGCAGGCTGTCTTTGACTGAGAAGATCGCGAGCAGCGCCCACACCGTGCCGGCAGAAAGAACAAGGCCAATGAAAAACAGGATGGTGCAAAACGGCTTGTCCCACCGTAGATGCATAAAATAGAAGATCACGTACAAGAACTTCACGACCGAGAGTATGACCAAGCCGGTCACAATCACCCACTTGGCGAAGGGTAAATAGATGCCGACGATTTCGACGCCGGTGATGACGGCCAAAAGCATGGCGACGTTCACGTAGATCTGGAACTTGCTCTCTTCTTCGTGGCCATGGGCATGGTCCGGTGAGGTGGAAACGGGGGCGCTCATAAGTAAAAATCAGAGGTATTCGATCAGGTAGACCGCGGTGAAGATCACGATCCAAACAATATCAACGAAATGCCAATAAAGGCCCATGGACTCGACGTCGATGGCGTTGGCTTCGCCGAAGTTGCTCAAGGCTTTGGGTTGAGCGAAGCCAATACATACGGCGACGCAGCCCACAAAACCCGCGATCATCGAGAAGTAGCTGGCGAAATACGCCCCAGCGGTGCCGCCAGTATGCAAGGTGTGGACGGCGCCCAGCACGGCGAACATCGACAGGAGGACGGCGCCGACGAGTGCGGTGATGTGGAGGAAATTTTTGAACAACCAACCGAAGGTTCGGCCCGCCTCATGCGGCTGGAAGGAGCGCACATACATCAAAATCAGCCAAAACACGCCGACGGCGACATGGATGCCGTGGGTCCCGGTGAGGGTGTAGAAGGTCGTGCCGAACATACTGTTCGTCAGGGTCACATTCTTGAGCTTTACGAATTCCTCGAACTCGTAGACTTGGCAGCCGAGGAAAATCGCCCCGAAGAAAATCGTGGTCAGCAGCGACCAGCGCATGCTCTTGACGTTACCCTTTTGGATCGCCGTGACCGCGAGGGCCATCATCAGCGACGACATCAACAGAATGAAAGTCGAGAACGAGGTCAGCTCGAGACTGAAGATCTGCTTGGGTGAAGGCGAGCCGGGCGCCGGATGCAGGCGGTAGATCAGGTGCGTCGAAATGAGCGCACCGAAGAACATACAATCCGAGGCGAGAAACGTCCACATTATCAGCTTCTTGTTCGGAATGCCGGTTGATGTGCTCGGATCGTGGTGGTGGTCGATAGTGCCAGCGGCGGCGTGACTGCTCATAAGTGTGAGGGCGAAAAGGAGGTTGGGAGAAGAGCGGGTGCGAACTTAGTGTTTGGCCGGTTTTTTGCCATTAGACTCATCTCCGTCATTTTCCGGGTGAAGGTGATAGCCGCCGTTGCCTTCGAGAGCCCAGAAATAGATGCCGGCGAGCATGACTACGCCACCGATCATGGTGACACCGATCTTCTTGCCCCAAAATCCGGGCGTCGGGTCGTTGTCCATAACCGAGATACCGATACCGGCGATCAACATCCCGAGGCTAGCGACAAAGGGATAGATTGATTGATGCGGCATATGGATACCACCGTGAGCAGCTTCCTCTTTGGCATGTGTCGCATCTTCTTTGGCGATTTGTTCCTTGTTCTGCTTCATATACCAGAAGGCATCGCGCGCATGGACCGTCGGAATCACGCGGTAATTATATTCGGGCGGGGGATTGGGTAGGCTCCACTCAAGGGTGCGTGCGTCCCAAACATCTTTGCCCACTTTCTCGCCTTTGAAGTAGGTGTAAACCATCACGGCAAAGTAGATGAAGATACCGACACCGAGGATCAGCGCACCAACGGTGGCGATGTAATTGGCAGAGTTCCAGCCGAGGTTGCCGTCGTAGGTGAACGTGCGGCGAGGCATACCGTTCAGGCCAAGGAAATGCATCGGGAAGAATGTGATATTGAATCCGGCGAAGATGACCCAAAATGAGAGTTTACCCCAAAATTCACCGATCTTGCGGCCGAACATCAGTGGGAACCAAAAGTGGATGCCGGCGAGTAGCGCAAACATCGATCCGCCGATCAGCACGTAATGGAAATGAGCGATGACAAAGTAACTGTCTTGCTGTTGAGCGTCGGCGGGTGCGGCCGAGTGCATCACGCCGGAGAAACCACCAATCATGAACATCCAGACGAAACCGAGAGCGAACATCATCGGTGTGCGCATCGAGATATGCCCACCCCAAAGGGTGCCGATCCAGTTGAATATCTTAACTCCAGTCGGAACGGCGATGGCCATGGTAGCGAGGGAGAATGCCGCTGTGGCGACTGTGCCCATGCCGGTCGTGAACATATGGTGGCTCCATACCGAGAAACCAAGGAAACCGATGGAAGCGCCAGAAAACACGACGATCGGATATCCGAAGAGCGGTTTGCGGGAGAAAGTCGGAAGGATTTCGGAGATGATGCCCATCGCCGGGAGAATCAAGATGTAGACCTCCGGGTGGCCGAAAACCCAGAAGAGATGTTGCCAGAGGATCGGCATGCCGCCGCCCGAGACTTCAAAGAAACTCGTCCCGAAAAGGCGGTCCATCATGATCTCGACCAGCGCAACGGTGATGAATGGGAACGACAGCACGATGAGGAACGCCGTAATCAGAGTCATCCAAGTGAAGACCGGGAGGCGCATCATGGTCATGCCGGGAGCCCGCATATTTATAATCGTGACGATGAAATTCAGCGAAGCGGCGATCGAGGCGACACCGAGTAACTGGAGCCCCATGATCCACATGTCGACCGAGTGGTCTGGCGTGTAGGCTTTCGATGTTAACGGAGCGTAGCCCGTCCAGCCGGCGTCGGGAGCACCCGCCGACATAAACCAACCGAGGTTCAAAATGATGGCACCGGCAACAAAAGTCCAAAGCGAGAAGGCGTTAAGGCGGGGGAAAGCCACGTCGCGGGCGCCAATCTGGAGCGGCATAATAAAATTAAAAAACGCGGCGGAGAGCGGCATGATGGCAAGGAAGATCATCGTCGTCCCATGCATCGTAAACATCGTGTTGTATTGCTGCGCCGTCAGCACGGTGCCGTTGGGCGTCATCAACTGCAGGCGGATGAGAAGAGCCTCAAAGCCACCGACCAAGAAAAAGAACAACGCGAAGATCCCGTAGAGAAATCCGATTTTCTTGTGATCGACGGTGGTTAACCAGCTGATTAAGCCGGTTTGGGCGGTGGGTCGCCAGAAGACGGATGACTTGGTCTCTGTCGCGACGTCTTTGACTTGGAGATCTGATTTGAGGATGGCGTCCATGGAAGAAGATTATTTGAGGCTCTGGAGATAGGCGACGAGAGCGACCTCGTCCTCGGTCGTGAGTTTGATATTATTATCGATGTAGCCCTTGGCCATTTTGTTGCCGGCCTTGACCGATTCGGGGTTGTGAATCCAGCGGTGGAGTTGCTCGGTGTTGTTTTCCAGCAGCGCGCCGGCGAGAGTTGAGCGGGAACCAAAATGGGTGAGACTAGGGCCGCTAATGCCGGCATAACCGTGACCACGAACTTCGTGACAGCTGAGGCAGGCTTTTTCTTTAAACAGAGCCTTGCCTTGGGCGATCAGCGCCACACTCTCGCCTTTTTCTGGAAACTGCTGCGCTTTCCAAGCATCGAGCGGGGATATGTCGTATTTCGCGGTGTGGCCGGTCTCGTTTTGCTTGAACGTGCGGAGCGAGGCAAACTGGACCTTGGGCGCGTCTTGAGTCGCAACCCGGGGCGGGGCAACGTCGCGAGCCGGAGCCGTCTGCTGGGACAGCCAGTCGTTGAAATCTTTCGGCCCGAGGGCGATTACACGGAAACGCATGACCGCATGGGAGTCGCCGCAGAACTCCGCGCACTGGCCCCAGTAGTAGCCAGGCTGGTCGGCCTGAAACCAGAGGTGGTTGGCGCGGTTCGGCATCATGTCCACTTTACCGGCGAGTTTCGGAATCCAAAAACTGTGAATCACATCGATCGTGCGGAGATTCACGCGAACGGGACGCCCGGCGGGAATCACGAGCTCGTTGGCAGTGGCGAGGGCACCGGCTCCCGCGATCTGCTCGCTCGGGTAGTCGAATTTGAACCACCACTGGTAACCGGTGGCTGTGACCTCGTAGGTGTCGGCCTTGCGGTCTTCCGGCACGTCGTAGGTATACCAGATGCCCTTCAACGTCGGGATGGCGATAACGACGAGAGCGAGAATGGAAGCACCGATCAGGCCGATTTCGATGAGCGGATTGCCATGACCTTGCTCGGGCGGGATGCTCTTTTCCTCTGCTGTAGTGCGGGCTTTGAACTTGATTGAAGCGTAGGCCAGCACGGCGCCGACCAAGATGAAAATCACCAGCGTGACCCAGCAGGTCACATAAAAAACCTCCAGTTGCGATCTCGCGACCGGCCCCTCGACCTTGATGGTCGATTGGTGACCGTCCATCCGCCAAAAATTATAGTCACAAGCGGAAAGCAGTGAAACCGCTCCGGCAGCAAGGACCGCCCGGCTCCAGCGGGCGGCGGATGAGAGGATTGTAGCAAGACGCATAGAAAGATTTGGTGATTTTCGAAAAGTCCCGAGTTGGCGACAAATCCTTTCTAGAGTTCGTCAACCCACCGGCGATTCAAGTCATAATTCTGCAAGGTAGCGAACGTGGGTGGGGGAGCAGGGACTGCAATGCGGTGCGTGATGGTTTCGTTACGTATTAATCGGCCTTCGTTGTGCATAAGTTAGACACTTCCGCGATAATCGCGAAATCATGATGCCAACTCACAGTCCTAAGTGGCTCTGCTACTTTTGATGATTCGCGTTTGCCAGCGCCAAAACAGGCGTTGAGGTTCGCGAGGTATGAAAAACTATCTCATTCTAGTAACATTTGTTTCGTCACTGCTTGTCTCCGGCTGCGGCCAAAAAGAGTCCGCCTCGGCTCCGGCCGCCGCATCGGCAGCCCCGGCTCCGGCCACCGCCGCCCCGAGGGTCATTGAAATCACCGCCGGTGATAACATGAAATTCAATATCACCGCAATCGAGGCGAAGCCCGGCGAGACGTTAAAAATCATCCTCACGAACATCGGCCAGATGCCGAAAGAGGCGATGGGCCACAATATCGTCATCCTCAAAAAAGGCGCCGACACGGCTGCCTATGCCGCCGCCGCCACTACGGCAAAAGCCTCGGAGTATCTGCCTCCGGCTTTCCAAGACCAAGTTTTGGCGCACTCCGAATTGATCGGGCCGCGTAAATCCTCGGAGTTCCTCTTTAAGGTCCCGGCCGAAACCGGTGACTATCCTTTCATCTGTTCGTTCCCGGCTCACTATATGGTCGGCATGAAGGGCGTGATTACGGTGAAATAATCCCAGCTTAGAAAAATTTAAGGCCGCGCTTAAATGCGCGGCCTTTTTGTTTTAGTGGTCAGAGACTAAGGGCGATGCGCGCCTTTAGTTTGCGGAGGGCCACCATTGGTAGAGAAAGAAGTAGACGAGCACGCCGGTGACGGAAACGTAGAGCCAAATGGGAAACACGATCCGCGCCCACTTTTTGTGGCGCTCGAACTCGCCCTTGAACGCAAGTGCGAAGGTGCGTGGGACAAGGTAGGCGATGGCGATCGCCAGAATGACATGGGTGATGAGCATCACATAATACACCGCGCGGATCGCGCCCTCCCCGCCGAATTGCGTATGAACCGCTTCGCCCGCGCCGGCCGCCATACCTTTGAGAATTTTGTGGCTCACGTATCCCACGAGGAAAACGGCTGAGACGACACCGGCGCTGATCATCGCGGCGCGATGAGCCGTCTTGCGGCCGGTCTTGATGAGGACAAATCCGGTCGAGATGAGGACGGTCGCGAGGGCGTTGAGCGAAGCGTTGACCGCTGGGATGTCGTTGATTGTCATGGGGCGGCGGACTTAGAAATTAACGATGCGGTCCGCCACGAGCGCTCCGAGGACGAGCGGCAAGTAAGCGATCGAACAGTGGAAAAGCCGTCGCGCCGCGACATCACGACCCTCGGCGCGAAGAAACAGCACCGAGCAGGCGACAAACCCGGCGCCACCCGCCAAGGCGACCGCGCCGGACCACACGGTGGCGAAGCCGAGTGCCCAAGGGAGTAAGCTCATGGCGAGCAGACCCAGAGTGTTGGCGAGGGACCATGCGGCTACGAAACCGCCTTTTTCATTGCGCACGGGAAGCATCGGGAAATGGACCGCCGAGTAGTCCCGTCGGTAGGTCCAGGCGATCGCCATGAAGTGGGGGATTTGCCAAAAAAAAAGTATGCCGAAGAAAATCCAGCCGAGTTCGGAGACACGGCCTTCGGCGGCGGTCCAGCCGATGAGCGGCGGCAACGCGCCCGCAATCGCGCCGATTTCGGTGCTCCAACGCGACCAACGTTTCGCCGGCGTATACCATCCTAGGTAAGCGATCATCGTGAGTAACGCGACGCCGGCGCAGAGGTAGTTCACGCGGGAGAACAAAATGAAAAGCGCCCCGACGCACATCAGCCCGCCCAACACAAAGGCCGAGCCAGTGGCGACTTTCCCGGTTGGAATCGGCCGGTCGGCGGTGCGTTTCATCTGCGCGTCGGTATCGGATTCGAGCCATTGATTGAGCACCGCTACGCCACCGGCCGCGAGCGAAGTGCCGAGCGCCACGAAGATGAGCTGTGCGGTGCTAAATTCCGGGCGGGCCGCAGCGTAGGCCGCGAGCGCGGTCAGCACCGATAACAAGCTCAACCGGGGCTTGGTGAGTTCGAAATAGTCGGAGAATTTGGCTGAAGGTGCCGCGAGGGCGGGATTGGCGGTCATGGGCGGGAGGCGTTGGTCTCGGAAGATTCGATGGCGTTGCGGTGGGCGAGGCAAGCGAGAGCGAAGGCGGTCGCGAGCGTGGCCGCGCCGACGATGACGTGGGCCGTCGTGATGTCGGGCCGGCGTTGGCTCCAGATGGTTGAGGCCCCGAGCAAAACCTGAACCACGAGCAGGGCGAGCAGTCCGTGCGCCAGACTCCTCAGAAGAGTCGACGCCCCCGAATCGCGGCGCACGCGCAACCATAAGATTAAAATCGCGACGGTGAGAACGACGGCGATCACGCGGTGGGCGAACTGAAGGGCGACGCGATAGTCCCAGTGCGGCGGCAAAATCGCGTGGTCGGCGGAAGAAAAGGGAAATGTTGGTATGGCCATGCCGGCGTGGTTGTGACGCATGAACACCGCAACCGTGAGTTGGACGAGCAGCAGCGCGACGCAGGCCACGGCGGCCGAGCGGACTCGGGGCCCCACCGGAACGATGCCCTCGATCCACCGGCGGGAACACCCAAGAGCGATGGCGACCAATATGCATACGTAAATCTGGGCGAGAACGCCGTGGGGCACGCGCAGCATTTGCCCTAATGACATATCGAAACCGGGCACCTGGGTCGCATCGAGCAGCACGCGTTTGCCACCGATCAGACCTTGGATGACGACGATGCCGAGCGCCCACCACCCGAGCTGCCGCAGCCAACGGCGGGCAACGGTGCGTTGGAGCCAGACGGCAAGTCCGATCGCAAAAACTCCCATCACGGTGCCGGTCAGGCGGTGCGAATGCTCGGCGAACATCGCTATATCAGTGAGCCAGCCCTCGGGGTTGACCGAGCCGTTGGAAAGCGGCCAATCGAGGAACGCCATCCCGGCGCCGATCGTTGTGGTAAACGCTCCGAGCGTCACCAAGACGAACACCCACACGGCGGCGGCTGTGGCGAATATCGAGAGCCCGCCTTGGTAAGCGGAGTTACGAAGCGTGGTCGTCGAAGCAGGCATAAGAGGGAATGCGGTGAATAGAAGGCACACTTCAATTACCGGCAAACCCTTTGACAAAGTTATGCTCCGGCGAATCCGTTGCTTCATGAAATCTAATGCACGGGCATGGCCGCCGACCCTGGGAGCAGTCCTTGCGTTGGCTTTGGGTGGTTGTGGCCGGCCCGCTGCGCCGAAGTCCGGCACTCAGTCTGCGGCGAGGTCGGTCGAAACCGCGGCGGTAGCGTCAAAACCCGCAGCCTCGGCCAAAAAAGAGGTGGCCGAGCGTTATCCTTTGACCGGTGAAATCACGGGGATCGACGCGGCCCGCAAGGTGCTCATCGTTTACCACGACGAAATCAAAGACTACATGCCCGCGATGACGATGGAGTTTATCGTGAGCCCGGGCGATCTGGCGGTGGCCAAAGTGGGTCAACGCATCCGGGCCGATCTGATTCCGAGTGAGACAGGCGATTTGCTTTTGGAAAAAATTTGGCCGGACGAAAAGTTGGCGACGGCGGCCGTCGCTGAAGCTGCGCGGGGGCTGCGTGAGGACACCAAGACCCGCGGTAAGAATGCTTATCGCGAGGTAGGGGAAACCGTGCCGAGCTTTACCCTCTTCGATCAGGAAGGACGGGTAATTCCCGGCGGGCACTTTCGCGGAAATAAAGTGATGATGAACTTTATCTTTTCCCGCTGTCCCGTGGCGACGATGTGCCCGGCGGCGACGGCAAAAATGATGGCGACGCAGAAACTCGCCAAGGACGCTGCGGTTCCGAACATTGAGTTTATATCGATCACGCTCGATCCCGTTTTCGACACGCCGGGAGTGCTCAAGGAATACGCGTCGGTGCGGGGCATCGACACCGCGAATTTCTCGTTCCTCACCGGGCCGGACAGCGCGATCCGTGATCTGCTCACCCAGTTCGGCGTCATCGCCGAACTCGAAGGCGATTTTCTCAAGCACACGCTCACGACGCTCCTGATCGACGAACGGGGCAAGATCATGCACCGGACCGACGGCAGTGTGTGGGAGCCAAAGGATTTTGTCGCGAAAATGAAACAACCATGACCACGACCACACTCGGCACGCCGAATTCGGCGCTCGGTTCCGCCCAATGGCGACAGTTCGTTTGGATCACGCTCGGGGCGGTTTCGCTCTACGTTTTCTTTCGGTTCCTGCCCACGGGGACGGACCTGAATCACATGGATTTCCGATCGACGGGAAAGAATACGATTGAGATGTGCGACCCGTCGAACCCTCAGTTCATCTCAGTGATCGCGGCGACTTCGCCCGTGGCTTTGACGTTGAAAACGGCCGCGGCGCCCACAGCCGGTCGCGAAGTGCAAGTGACGTTGCGGATGACCACGGCGAACAATAAGCCGATTGCACCGGAGGATTTGGTCGTGATGCACACCCGCAAGCTGCACCTGTTGATCGCTGACCCCTCGCTCACAGACTACCAGCACCTGCACCCCGAGCCGACCCGCGTCCCTGGCGAGTGGAGCTTTACCTTCACTCCCAAGCTCGGCGGCATCTACCGGTTCTTCGCGGATTTCACCCCTGCGGCGACGAATCGCAGTCTTTACGCCAACGTTGATTTGGTCGTGGCGGGCGAGCAGCTCTCGACCCTAGAATTGGCGGCGGCGATGACGCCCAGCTGGATTGTGCAACGGGATGCCTACCGCCTCGAGCTAGCCCCGGCGACCCGGCAGATCCGCGCGGGGCAAGCGACAGATTTGAAGTTTTCGGTGACGAACACGGGCGGGGGCGCGGTCGGTCTTGAGCCGGTGATGGATGCGTATGCGCACTTGGTCGCTTTCGACACGACGCGGAGCGGATTCGCGCACCTGCACCCGATGGATGCGGACCTAGGCGCGGCGCCGGATTCCATCAAGCCCACGCTCTCGTTCAAGGTCACGATCCCGGCGGTGGGACGCTACATTATTTGGGCCCAACTCAAGATCAACGGGCGAGAGAAATTTGTGCCCTTTTGGTTCGACGTGGTGACGTGATCGCTGGTGCGCCCCCCGAAAAAAGGCGAGTCCGCGCAAGGATAAGGCCTAGGAAAGTTTGTCATCTATTAGATGACAAATTCGCGGGGGCACTTCCCGATTCCGAACTGCGTTCTCGATAGGCGAGACGAGATTTTTGCGGGAGAGTTTGTCATCTATTGGATGACAAACAGATCGACGCGAGTTGGCGAAGTGACGCGCCGGGTTCCGCCGGGAGCGGAGCGGTTGCCGGAGCGGTCGGTCAGGCGGGGTCTAGGCCGGCTTTGCGGGCGTTTAGCCAAAGCACGAGGAGGAGAGCGCGTTCGGCGTCGGGACAGGCGACCCGGCTGACGAGCAGCATATGCAACCGTTGGCGCGACACTCCGAGCACCCGCGCGAGTTTGGCTTTTTCGCCCCGCTTGCGGAGTTGAAGAGAGGCGGCGCGTGCAAGTTCGTTCCAAAGGGGCGTGTCGGGACCGGGCCGAAGTGCGGCGCCAGGCGTGGGCTTCCGGTCGGCGCGGGCCAGTTGTCGACGGGCGTGACGTGTGAGGGCTTCGGCTCCCGCGACGAGCGGTGCGGTCAGTTTGAGGAGTTGGTCGAAGTTGGACGACGGGGGGTAGTTCATGGCGGCAGATTCGCCGGTCGGTGGATTTTTGTCATCTATAAGATGACAAATCGTCATGCTGGCTGCACTGGTGAGCGGAGGCGTGGCGGGAAATTTGTCATCCATTAGATGACAAGCGAAATTTTGTGGCTGCCGGAACAATGGTCCGGTTTCTCTTCAAAAAGCAGAAACGGTAACGCTCAATAATGTCATCCATTAGATGACAAATTAAGCGGACGAGCGAGTTTGCCTGATTGGGAGCGATTAAAAATTTGTCATCCATTAGATGACAAAATGGAGGGAAGATTGAGGGCCTTTGGAGGGTTGTTTGTGGCGGAGGCGACGGGGGGCGGGTGACGTCGGCCGGCGGTTTTAGGTGGGCGGCGAGGGGGCGGATTGGCGCGAGGAAGGCGGGCTCAAGTTTCACGTTTTAGACCAACGTCCCTTGATAAACAGACTGCCATTGCGACAAGCGCAGCGACGAAGCAATCCAGTGGATTGCCACGGCGCGCTTCGCGCACCTGCAATGACAAACGTCTAGAAATTAAGGGACGTTGGTGTGAGGCCTCGGCGCGGAGGATCGACTCGAGGTAGGCGGAAAGTTCGTGGGCGAGGACGGCGTCGAGGTTCTTCGCCGGGCGCAGGTCTGCTTTGACCATGCTGGGCTCCATGAGATCGCCGGTGTCGTCGATAAAACCTCGGGCGAGCTCGGCGGGTCGTCAGGGGCGGGCGCCGGTGCGGCGGACGCGGGCGGCGCAGAGTTCGCGGATGCGGCGGGCGTGGACGTTGAGTTGCCGAGGCAATCAGCGGCTTTGGCTATCGGGCAGTTTCTCGAGGGTGGCGCTGAGTTGGTAGTCGAGGTAGAGTTCTACGAAGAGCGGGTCGAGTTGGCGGACGAGCACGGGGCCGTCGAGGCCGGTGACGGTGAGGACGTTGGCGCCGAGTTGCTCGCGAGTCTTGGCGATCTGTTCGCGGATAAGCTGCATGAGCCGGTCACGTTGTTGCTCGGCATCGGCGACCGCCATCGTCGTGGAGACGACGCGGACTTCGGCGTCGTTGGGCACTTCGATGCGAGCGACAAACAGACTGATTTGGCGAATGATTTCGAAAACTTCGGCGTCGGGTGTGAGCGGGCTCAGGATACGAAGGCTGGTCTGAAGCGAGCTGGGGGCGTAATTGGTTTTGCCCGAGTGAAAACTGCTCCCAGAGCCGGCACCGAAGACGCGCACGGGGCCTTGATGGAGCTGAAACGTGTTGGAGCGTTGCACGGCGGTGGTGAGCCGCCGGACGGTTTCTTGGACCGCGACGGCCAGGCGATCGGTGTCCTTGGCGGTGCTGCGGATCGTGACCGTGGCGCAGAGGTAGTCGGCGGGTCGCCGGATTACCACGGCGGGCGGACTGTGCGGCGGGTCAAAGGCGAGGGTGAGGCTGGCGGAATTGGTAACGGCAAATGCGGGCGCGGCGGCGAAGGCAGCCAAGGCTGCGAGCAAGTGCGGGTGGATTCGCATGAAGGGCGGTGGTTCAAAACCGGAGATGCTTTACCGTGAGGCCCTTGTTGAGAAGCTGTTTGAGGGCGGCGATACCGATCTTGAGGTGGTCGTTGACGAATTTCTCGTCCACCTGCTTGTCGCTCTCGGCGGTTTTCACGCCCTCTGGAACCATGGGCTGGTCGGAGACGAGGAGGAGGGCGCCGGTGGGGATTTCGTTGAAAAACCCGGTCATGAAAATCGTGGCGGTCTCCATATCGACGGCCAGGACGCGGATTTTTTTGAGGTATTTTTTAAACGCCTCGTCGTGTTCCCAGACGCGGCGGTTGGTGGTGTAAATCGTACCGGTCCAATAATCGCGGGCGAAGTCGCGGATGGTGGTCGAGATGGCTTTTTGCAAGGCGAACGACGGCAGGGCGGGTACCTCGGGTGGGAAATAATCGTTGCTCGTGCCCTCGCCGCGGACGGCCGCGATGGGCAAAATGAGGTCGCCGATCTCGGCGCGGTGTTTAACGCCCCCGCATTTGCCGAGGAAGAGCACGGCCTTGGGCTTTATGGCGCTGAGGAGGTCCATCACGGTAGCGGCGGTGGCACTGCCCATCCCGAAATTGATGATGGTGATGTCGCCGGCGGTGGCGGAGGTCATGGGCTTGTCTTTGCCCATGACGGGAACGCGGTGCCACTGGGCAAAAAGTTGGATGTAGCGGTCGAAATTGGTCAGCAAGATGTAGTCACCGAATTTGTTGAGTGGAACGCCGGTGTAGCGGGGGAGCCAGTTGGCGACGATTTCGCGGCGGGTCTTCATAGGCGATGATTGCTCGTGAATCGGCGTAAAGGCACGCAAAAGATGTGGGGTAATATCAACGTCCCTTGATCAACAGACGGTCATTGCGAGAAGCGCAGCAACGAAGCAATCCAGCTGGATTGGCGCGGCGCGCTTCGCGCACCTCGCAAGGACAAACGTCTAGAAATTAAGGGATGTTGGCATTAGCTTCGGATGCGCTCCGAAAAACAAAAAATGAGCCGAAGACTGGAACATCGCCGTTTCTGTGCTATCTGTATGGGCGTAACTTTAATTTCTCCTCCGCCTAGTAGGGGAGATTGGGGTAAGTAAGAAAGCAAAGGCCGGCCACATAGGGGTATGTGGCCGGCCAACTTTTTTTAGCCCAATCGGGCGCCCTCCGACGGGCTGACCGATGACCGGTCAGACCGCAGCGGGGGCGGGTTTTTCCAAGGCTTTGGCTTCGTGGAAGTCGGCGGGGGTGCCGGTGTGGTTCACGTAAGCCGCGCGGAGGGTGAAGTCGCCGAAGCGTTCGCCGGGGGTGCGCTCAAGGGCGTAGCGCCGGATGATCGGCCCGAGGAGCGGGACGATTTCGGCGACGGGGACGCTGGCCTTGAAGAGGGTGTTGCAACGGGAGCCGTTGAACGCGGCGCCGAGGTAGATGTTGTATTTGCCGGGCGCGCGGCCGACGAAACCGATCTCCGCGAGGTAGGGGCGACCGCAGCCGTTGGGACAGCCGGTGATGCGAAGGGTGATCGCGTCGTCGCGGAGACCGGCGGCCTCGATCTCGGCTTCGAGGTTTTGCACGAGCTCGGGCAGGTAGCGTTCGCTCTCGGCCAAGGCCAATCCGCAAGTCGGCAGGGCGACGCAGGACATGGCGTTGAGCGCGAGGCCGGAGGCGGCGTTGGCGGTGTCGAGGCCGTGTTTCTTGAGGAGAGCTTCGATGACGGGGCGCTGCGCCGGGGTGACGCCGGCGATCATGAGATTTTGGTTGGCGGTGAGGCGGAAGTCGCCGTCGTGCGCCGTGGCAATCTCGCGGAGCGCGTGTTTGAGGGCGTCTTTGATGCGGCCGCTCATGATGAAGAGCGTGTAGTGCGCGTTGCCGTGTTCGCCCTCAACCCAACCGTAGCGGTCACCGGTGGAGGTGAATTCGAAGCGGCGCGGCGAGCCGAGGAAATAGCCGAGGCGTTTCTCGACTTCGGCGCGGAACCAGACGATGCCGCGGTCGGCGATGGTGTATTTGAGACGCGCGTGTTTGCGGTCGGTGCGATCGCCGTAGTCGCGTTGGACAAGCATGACTTTTTCGGCGACGTCGACGACCTGGTCGAGGGCGCAGAAGCCAAGGATGTCGGCGAGGCGCGGGTAGGTCTCGATCTGGTTGTGCGACATGCCGAGGCCGCCGCCGACGGTGACGTTGAAGCCGAGGAGTTTTTTCCCGGACTCGTCCGCGATGGCGATGAAGCCGAGATCGTGGGCGTAGATATCGACGTCGTTGCTCGGTGGGACAGCGATGACGGTCTTGAATTTCCGGGGAAGATAGGTCGTGCCGTAGAGCGGCTCGTGGTCGGGCTCGCCGCCGGCGACGAGTTCGTCGGCGACCCAGATTTCGTGGTAGGCGCGGGTGCGGGGGGAGAGGTGATCGCTGATGGCCTTGGCGAGGCGGAGGACGTCGGCGTGGAGCGCGGACTGGTCGGGATTGGGGTTGGCCATGACGTTGCGGTTGACGTCGCCGCACGCCGCGAGGGTGTCCATGAGCTGGGCGTTCACCGCTTTGATGGCGGGGCGGAGGTTGCCCTTGAGAATGCCGTGAAACTGGAAGGCTTGGCGGGTGGTGATCTTGAGGGTGCCGTTGGCGTGGGAGTCGGCGAGCGCGTCGAGGGCGAGCCATTGGGCCGGGGAGCAGACGCCGCCGGGGACGCGGATGCGCGCCATGAATGAGAAGGCTTTTTCTTTGTTTTCTTTGCGGCGTTGGTTTCGGAGATCGCGGTCGTCTTGTGGGTAGATGCCGTGGAATTTGGTCAGGAGGGAACTGTCCTCCGTGATCGTGCCGGTCGTGGGATCGGCCAGGTCGCGGAGGATGTGGCCGCGGAGAAAATTACTTTCGGCCTTGATCGTCTCGTTTTTGACGAGCGGTTTCGACGCAGTGGGTGCGGAGGTTGGGTGGTCGGACATGGAGGATTCGGAGGTCTGGAGTTGGGAAAGAGTCTGGCGCAGGGCGAGCGCGAGAGCGTCAGCCGCAAGCGGATGCGTGCCGATCAGTTCAGTGAGGTCGCAGCGGAGGGCCGGATTTTCGAGTTCGGCGGCGCCGCAGATTTGCGCGATATCGCCGCCGGGACCGGCGTGGCGACCGGGTGAGAGGAAGAGCAAAGCGATGATCACCGGGCCGGAGTTGAAGCCGGGGGCGCGCAGTTGGTCGGCGAGGAACGGATGGTTGTGCGGGTGCTCTTCGCCCTCCATCGAGGCGGCGACGACGGGGCCGACCGTTGAGCCTGGGAGGAGTAAGCGAACCATATCGGCCATCTGGTTGCGCAGCGCGGCGGAAAGAGGGGAGGGCCCGCCGTGATCGACGACGATGACCGGCGGTGGCGTGAGCGTGACTCCCGCAGTTTTGATCGTCTGGCGGATGCGGGCGGCGATGATGCGCGGGATCGCATCGGTGTTCGCGAGGCTGGCGGTGAAGGTGAAGCGAAACGGCGTGGCCGGAGTCTGGAGTTTTTCAAGGTCTTGGCGAAGCGCCGAGCCGATGGCGCCTTGCGCGCTGATGAAAAACGGAATGAAAACAAAGTCGCGTTCCCCGGCGGCAAGTTGAGCTGCCATCCAAGGGAGCAAGGTCCAAGCCGCAGCGTCGCCGTCGAGCGCGGCGAGGGAGATACGGTCGCTGTGCTTCCAAGAAATCGGGTGAATGTGAACGCCCACCGCGGCGGACAGTTGGTTGGCGACGGTGCGAAGGTTGAGGGTCGCAGCAGGCTCGAGGGAGCCGTTGTCGATGAGGACGATGGTCATGGGGATGGAAACGGGTTCAATCACCCGCGTTGGCGACGAACGTAGCGGGGACGCTCTCGCGGGCAAACCAAGCGAGTTTATCGCTGAGGGCGGCAACCTCGCCGATGACGACGATCGACGGAGCACCGAAGCCCGCGTGCTCGGACTCGAGAGCGACCGTGGCTAGCGTGGCCAAAAGCTGACGATGCCGGCCGGTGGTGGCAGATTGGATCACCGCCACCGGGGTGGTGCCCGCAAGACCGCCGGTTTGGAGGCGACGTGTGATGATTTCCAGGTTCTTCATCCCCATGTAAAGACAGAGCGTCGCGCCGAGTTTGGCGTAGTCTTCCCAGCGAATCGCAGCGTCGGATTTGGTGGGATCTTCATGGCCGGTGAGGAAGACAACGCCGCTGGCATGACTGCGATGCGTCAAAGGGATGCCGGCATACGCGGCGGCCGCGAGAGCCGAGGTGACGCCGGGCACGACCTCGAAAGGGATGCCGGCAGCGGCGAGGGCTTCGGCTTCTTCGCCACCGCGCCCAAAGATGAACGGGTCGCCGCCCTTCAGCCGAACGACGGTTTTGCCCTCGCGGGCGAGTCGGATCAAAATCGCTTCGATCTCAGTCTGCGGGCAGCAAAAGCCGCCACCCTTTTTGCCCACAAAAATTTTCTCCGAATCGGGTCGGGCGAGCGCAAGAATCGCCGGCGCGACGAGATAGTCATGCACCACGGCATCCGCCGCGCGGATTAGCCGGTGGGCCTTGAGGGTGAGCAACTCCGGGTCCCCGGGCCCGGCGCCGACCAAGGCGACGCGGCCGTTCCAAGCATCGCTCGGGGCAAAAGTGGGGGCGTTTTCGGGAAACATGACTACTTTAGTAAATTTAATGAGTTTTAGCCTTTACCCGCCGGAAGGATGAGGCAAGCAGTCTTCTTGTTATGCCAACATTTTCACCCGAAGACCTGGTCCAACTGAACGCCAAGCTGCGGCTCCAGTCGCCGTTGGAGATCGTGCGTTGGGCGGTGGCCCAAGCTCCGGGCCGCGCGATCGTCTCCACCAATTTTCGTCCGTATGAAGCTGCAATTCTGCATCTTGCGGTGCAGGCTGAGGCCGAAATCCCTGTGCTTTGGGTCGATCACGGTTACAACCGGCCGGCGACCTACCAGCACGCCGAAGCGTTGCGCGTCCGCTTCGGCCTCAATCTAAAATCCTATCTTCCCCGGGTGACGGCGGCGCATCGGGACGCGATTTCTGGCCCGATTCCGAACACGGAAGATGAGGAGGGCCTGAAGAAATTCAGCGCGGTGATGAAGTTGGAGCCGTTTCAACGGGCGATGAAGGAGTTGGCGCCGCTGGTATGGATCACGGCGCTGCGCAAGGTCCAGAATCCTAATCGCGCGGGCCTCGATATCGTGTCCCTCGATGAGAACTTTGGAGCGCTCAAGGTGAGTCCGCTTTTCTATCTCAGTGACGTTGAACTCGAGGCCTACCTGACGCGGCACCAGTTGCCGAACGAGTGGGACTACTTCGATCCGGCGAAGGCCGACGAGAAACGCGAATGTGGATTGCACGCCTCGTGGGGCAAATCGGCGGCGCACGGCGCGGCCGGCGCGGAGCTCGGGGCTCGCAGTTCGTGATTGGCCGTCCAGCATCCGGCCTTGGGCCATTTCTCTCTTCGATTTCCGAACTCCGACCATCGTGAGCAACTACCATCTCGACCATCTCCAGCACCTCGAAACCGAGGCCATCCACATCATGCGCGAGGTCGCGGGCGAATTCGAGCGGCCGGCGCTCCTTTTCTCCGGCGGCAAGGACTCCATCTGCCTGCTGCGTCTTGCGGAAAAAGCGTTTCGCCCGTCGGAGTTTCCGATGCCGCTGCTCAACGTCGACACCGGTCATCACTTCCCGGAGTTGAACGAATTCCGCGACCGTCGCGCGAAGCAGCTCGGGGCGAAGCTCATTGCTCGCACCGTCGATGACGCCATCGCAAAAGGCATCGCGATGCCTGCCCCCGGCGAGATCAGCCGCAACCGGCTTCAGATTCCGACGCTGCTCGCGGCCATCGATGAGTTTCGCTTCGATTGCTGCATCGGCGGCGCGCGTCGCGATGAAGAGAAAGCCCGCGCGAAGGAGCGGTTCTTCAGTTTTCGCGACAGCTTCGGCCAATGGGATCCGAAGAACCAGCGCCCGGAGATCTGGAACCTCTACAACGGTCGCCTGAACCCCGGGGAAAACATGCGCGTTTTCCCGATCAGCAACTGGACCGAGATGGACGTGTGGGAGTATATCCAGCGCGAGCAACTCGAGGTGCCGAGCATCTACTTTAGCCACAAACGCCTCTGCGYGCGACGTGCGGGCCAATGGTTGCCGGTGAGCGCCCTCCAGCCGCCAAAGCCGGGCGAGGACGTGCGCGAACTCGTCGTGCGCGTGCGTACCATCGGCGACATCATCAGCACGGGCTGCGTCGAATCGCCCGCTACCACTACGGCCGATATCATCGCCGAGATCGCCGCCGCCCGCGTGACCGAGCGCGGCTCACGCGCCGACGACAAGTCCTCCGAGGCCGCGATGGAAGATCGCAAAAAAGCTGGTTACTTTTGATGCCCAATTTTTCGCCGTCTCCCTTCATGCCCTTGAACACCGCTTCTCCTCTTTCGGTCGACATCCTCCGCTTCAATACCTGCGGCAGCGTCGACGACGGTAAATCCACGCTCATCGGGCGGCTCCTTTACGATTCGAAATCGCTGATGGAAGATCAGATCGAGGCCTTGGAACGTTCGGCCGATATCACCGGCGGCGGGCAGATCAATCTCGCCAGCCTCACTGACGGACTTCGCGCCGAGCGCGAGCAGGGCATCACGATCGACGTCGCCTACCGCTACTTTGCGACGCCGCGTCGGAAGTTCATCATCGCGGACACTCCCGGCCACGTCCAATACACGCGCAACATGGTGACGGGCGCCTCGCTGGCCAATCTCTCCATCGTGCTCGTCGATGCCCGCCTTGGCGTGATCGAGCAGAGCCGCCGCCACACCGCGATCGCCGCGCTCCTGCGCATCCCACACCTCGTCGTGGCTGTGAACAAAATGGACCTCGTCGGCTGGAGCGAAGCGCGCTTCCTTGAGATCCGCGCGCAGTTCGAAGAGTTTCTTCCGCGCCTCGATATCAAGGACGTGAAGTTCATCCCGATGAGCGCGCTCAACGGGGACAACGTCGTCGATGCCTCGCCGCACACCCCGTGGTATGTCGGCCCGACGTTGCTCGGTCATCTCGAGACGGTTCACATCGCGAGCGATTGGAATCTCAACGGGTTTCGCCTGCCCGTGCAGTGGGTCAACCGGCCCAATAATCCGACCGACGCCGCGCTCCACGATTTCCGCGGTTTTAGCGGACAAATCGCGGGCGGCATCGTGCGCGTCGGGCAGAAAATCATCGCGTTCCCCGCTGGCCTCACGACCACGGTGAAGCAAATCTGGACCTTCGACGGGCCGGTGCAGGAGGCGTTCTGCCCGCAGTCCGTCACCCTCGTGCTGGAGCACGACATCGATATCAGTCGCGGCTCGATGCTGGTCGGGCTCGACGCACATCTGCCCGGCTCGCACGCCGACTTGCAGGCCGAAGTGTGCTGGATGCACTCCCGCCCGCTTCAAACTGGGAAGAAATATTTTCTCAAACACACGACCCACACCGTGCAGGTGGCGATCACCGAGATCGTGAGCAAACTGAACTTTGATACTCTCGAATCCGGGTCCGCGCCGGCCGAGCTCGCGATGAACGACATCGGCGAAATTCGCCTGCGCGCGGCGAAGCCCTTGGTGTTCGACGGCTACGCGACGAACCGGCTTACCGGTTCGTTTATCTTGATCGAGCCGGGCACCAATACGACGGTGGCAGCGGGCATGATGCGGCCGCCCCGCGAAATCGTGAAAACGGAGAATGCCGATTACGTAATCTGAGCAGCCGGAGACGTTCGCGCGCACCCACCCAATATGAAAATCTCCGTGAAAGTGGACTATGCGTGTCGCGTGATGGCGGAGCTGGCGCGGCTCCACAGCTCGGGCGAACTCGCGCAGATCGAGCAGCTCGCCAAGACCGAAGAAGTGCCGGCGAGTTTCCTCGCGCAGATTCTCGGCAAGCTCCGCACCCACGGGCTCATCGTGAGCCGGCGCGGCAGCCAAGGCGGCTTCACGCTTGCGCGCGCTCCGGAGGAGATTTCGCTCTACGACATTTTGATGGCCGTCGAGGGTGAGTGTCTGCACCTGAGCGGCAATATCGCGGGTCGCAGCGGTCGCCGCATGAAACAAATTTGGGACGAAATCGGTACCACGCTCGTGAAGAAGACCAAGAGCTACACGCTCAACCAACTCGCGACCAAGCATCAGGCCGAGATGTATTATATCTGAAGGGCGTGGCGGAGAGTTGAGAGCTGAGAGTTGGGTGCGGAGCGCTGAGCGCCGGAGGCGCGCGGGTTGAAGCGACGGGCCAGAAAAGTGTTTGCCAGCGCGGTTCGAGGGCACCGAGCTGGGTCGCACTCTATCCCGCATGAACGAAGACATTCTCAAATCCATCCACGAAGAATTGGTAAGCATCCGGAAGCTCCTGACTGAGGCGACCCAGAGCGCCCCTCGCGGCGCTCCAGTCCGCGCCCCGAGCACGGCGACGAGCTACGCGAGCGGCGGCGGCGGCATGGGTGGCGACGAGATCATCCCGCAGCCGACCGAGGTCGTGCCCAACGCGGGCGACGTGCAGGTGCATTTTGGAAAAAACAACGGCGTCGCGCTCGCCAAGCTCAGCGAGCGATCGCTCTCGTGGTATGCGACGGAGCAACCGCCGCGCCTCGACAGCAGCGGCAAACCGTATCCCGCGCGTCCGCAGGAGACGACCCTGCGCAACGCGGCGCGCACACTCTGGCACCAAAACAAAGGCACACTTGGTCAGGCCGATGGCGTGAAGCCGGCGTCAGCCGGCGTGAGCGCGGCTGCCGCGGCTGAGCTGGCGGCGGTGGCACCGACTCATCCTTCGGACGAGGAAGTGCCGTTCTAATCGGTAAGCGCCTGCGATTTGCGCAGGGAGATAGGGTGGGGCGGGTCTATGACCCGCCTTGGTACGCCGGGAGTGTTCGAGGGCGGGTCGGAGACCTACGTTGGCTTACGTCCTTCGGAGCGGCCCTCGTTGGAATTGACGTAGAATATGGCTTCGGTTGCTTCGCATGATGCCTTCTGCCCCCGCCCCGGCCGCGCCCACGTCCCTGTTTCAGCGTTTCCTAAATCTCATCGAACGGGTCGGCAACGTGCTGCCAAACCCTTCGACGTTGTTCGCGATGCTCGCTGCACTGGTCGTGGGCCTGTCTTGGATCTTCAGCCGGATGGGCGTGGCGGTGACTCATCCGGCGACGGGCGCGAGCGTGCCGGTCATCAATCTGCTCAGCATCGAAGGATTCCAGCGGATGATCCTTAATCTGGTGCCCAACTTCGTC